>NZ_JALEKL010000005.1 GCF_022768985.1 Methanosphaera sp.
GGTATGGCGACCAAAGCGATAGGGTCACATCTGATCTCGTCTCGATCTCAGTAATAAAGTCTATCTACGTTCTTGTTGGTACTATAAGCGGTAAACTTATGGGAAGGCTCGAAAGTTGCCAGCCCTTAAAAAAATACAAAAAAAAGCTATTTTTTAAACTAATTTTAACTGATATATTTTTGATTATTTATTTTTATTAATTTTATTTATTTTTTAGTAACTGTTTTTAGAAGTAATTTTATTTTTGTTTTGCAATATTTTCTATTTATTTTTCAATTAATTTTATTATATTTTAATTACATAGATATTATTTAATTTAGACTTTTAATTTTGACTATTTTTTATTAATTTATATTTATGGAGGTTTGTTTTAATTGTTATATTTTATAGGTCTTGGTTTATTTAGTGAAGATGATATTTCTTTTAAAGGTTATAAGGCACTTAAGAGTGTTGATTGTATTTATGCTGAGTTTTATACAGCACGTTTGATGGGTGGTAATATTGATAAGTTGATGGATGAAATTGATGTTCCTTTTATTCAACTTAAACGAGAAGATGTTGAAGATAATAATGTCATAATAAAAGAAGCTATGGATAAGGATATTGCATTTGTTACAGCAGGTGACTCTTTAATGGCAACTACTCATACAGATTTGTATGTTGAAGCTAAAAATAAGGGTATAGAAACATGTGTTATACATGGTAGTAGTATTTTTTCTGCAGCTCCTGGACTTAGTGGTCTTCAAGCATATAAATTTGGTAAAACAACTACTGTTCCATTCCCTGATGAGAACTTCTTCCCACACTCACCATATGATGCTATAAAACAGAATTCAGAAAATGGATTACATACTCTTGTTCTTCTTGATATTCAAGCTCACAAAGATAGATATATGACTGTTAATCAGGCAATTGATTATTTATCAAAAGTTGAAGGTGAACGTAATGAGGGAGTATTTGATGATGATAGAATTGTAATTGGTATTGCTCATGCAGGTAGTGATAAACCTATAGTTAAAGGTGGTCGTGTATGTGATGTTAAAGACTTTGACTTTGGTGAACCACTTCATTGTATGATTGTACCTGGTGATCTTCACTTTATTGAAGCTGAAGCTTTAATTACTCTTGCAGATGTTGATGAAGAACTTCTTAAGGATTTCCTCTAGAAATTTAAATTCATAAGCATCTTTCTTTTTTTCTTATTTTTTTTTATTAAAATTCTAAATTTTAAGTGTTATTTTTAATGTTTTATTGTATATTATTTTTTTATATATTTAAAGAATATTTTTTAGTTATTTTTTTTTATCTTTAATTAGTTTTAAACTAATTTAATAGTTATTATATATACTAAATATTTAGTATTATTTTAAACATACTTTTTATTGTTCAGTTTTTTGAACATATCGAATACTTGGTGGAATATGAAGAATATAAAGAAAAATATTTCAATCATATTTATCTCATTATTTTTCATAACTATAATTACATCAGCTGCAGCAGCAGATGATAATAATATGACAGATACTAATAGTGATAATGAAAGTCAATTATTAGCTTATGATCATTTATATAGTAACTCTGAGTATGCGAAAAATAATCCGATAAGAAGATTGAGAGATCCAGACTTAGACATAAGAAGCGTTGATGAAGAACCATATAGTGAAGAAATAAATATAATTAGTATTTCTAACACTGATAATAATAATAAGACTGTGAAAATTAAACAGCCTAAAACTAACGCTAGTGTAAATGTGGATGTTGATGATTCATTTAAAATACTCGGTAAACTTAAAGCAAATACTATAGTATTTGATGAAAATCAAACCTTGATAAATTCGGGTGTTGTTACCTATTATCTTAATGATGAAGTAATATCTACTCAAAATTTAAATAATGGATTTTCAAGATTAAATTATTCACTAGATCAAACAAAAACAGCAGGACGTTATCTTTTCAAGGTAACATTTACTGATGATGAATATAACTCTAATGAGTTTTCTACTTTCATAAATATTATGCGTAGTGATATTTGTGATGTTACAATTCCATCACAAAATATATATTCTGGTGAAGATCTAGAAATTAAGGCTGATATTTTAGATAAGACTACAAATTCTAAACTACTTGGAAATATTTCAGCTACAGTTGTTATTAATGGACAACCTTTTATGATAACAGATATTGTTGATGGTAAGGTTGATGTTAAAATTGCACAACTTACAGAGGGAATGTATGATATTAAATTATTAATACCTGAAAGTCAACTTTATAATGCTAAAAACATAACAACAACAGCTAAAGTTAAAAATAGACGTGCAAAAATGAATGTTTTCATTGATTCTGGAAATAAAACTATTGATAATATGACAATTCATACAACAGTTGTTGATGAAGATACAAACAATCCTATTAATGGTGGAATTATAGAATTTAGTGAAGATAGTGTTGTTATTGGTGATGCTAATGTTATTAATGGAAGTGCAGATTTAAGCTTTGAAAATCTTGTAATGAATACAGGAATTTATAGGTTTGATGTAGTATATATTTCAAAAAATTATGATGTTATCTCTAAAACTAAAGATATTGAAATAACACATAAAATTGATATGAAAAATATATCACTTGATACAAGGTATGTTGGAATAGGTGAAGATTTAAATATTAATGAAACACTAAAAGATGTAGAAAATAGGGGTATTTTTGATGATGTTGTAGTTGAAGTATTCCTTGATGGTATTAATACACAAAATATGACAATTACAGATAGTCAAATGGATATTTCTATTAATACAGAAAATTTAAATTCAGGTGTTCATGATCTTAAATTAAATCTAATTCCACAACAGGATATTTATAATCCTAATCTAATTAATTCTAAAATTGTAGTAGAAAATGCTACAGTAAGTATGGATATTTTAACTAATCATCCTAAAATTGGTGATGTATTAGATGTTAATTTATTCATTATAGATTATAATATGCAAAATATTAGTGGAAATGTTATTTTTAAATTAAATGGTAAAACACTTAAAGATGAAAATAATAATACTATAAAATTAGATGTTAATAGTAATATCTTAAATTTTAAGTATAAACTTCCAAGTAATATTGGTGCTGGAAATTATATTTAACTGCAATATATACAGCTCCATATCATTTAAGATGTGAAACAAATGGTATATTTAATGTTTCAAGACGTAATCTTGAATCTATAAATATTGCTGATATTAAATTATATGGAGATGAAAAAAACATTCCACTTTCTATGAAAATATGTGATGTTGATGGTATTCAACTTAAAGGAGATATGAAGGTTGTTGTTAAAATTGATGGAAAATCAAATATTAAAACAACTATGAAAGATGGTGTATTGAATTTAAATATTGATACATCAAAGTTAGGATTTAAAAAACATGATGTTGAAGTTATATTTGGTGTAAATTCCAGGTATAATCAGAAATCTATAAAAACATCTATTGATATGACTCCTAATGCTATTGTTTGTGTTGAATTACTTAAACATACCTCAAACATAGAAGTAGTAACCCAAGCTATAGATATGAATAATAAATCTCTTGATGGTTCTATAATTTATAAGCTTAATAGTGTTACAATAAAAGATTCACATAATAATACATTAAAATCACAACTTAAAGATGGATGTGCAAAACTCATTTATAATACATCATCTCTAAAAACTGGTAAGTATAATCTTACAGTTAAATATGTGGGAAGTAATAATTATCAGAAAGAGTGTATTGTTGTATTTGGTGTGGATAGTTTAGATGCTCTTAAAGTTAATAAGTCATCTAAACTTACAATGGTAGAATAAAATATTTTTTCTACCATTATACTTTTTTTTTCAAATATTTTTTATTATTTTATTAAATCTTTAAACCTTATTTTAGTTAGCTATTTTTTTTTAAAGAAAGATTTTAAATATTTCTTACTTTATAATATTACATGATATTTAAAATAATAATTTTCGAGTGATGTATTAAAAAAATGTGTAAAAAAAGAAGTAGTATAATTTTAATTTTGAAGATTTTATTTAAATTTAAGGGATTTTTTAAGTGGTTGTTAAAGCTTAAATTCTCCTTTGATAAGAAGTTTTTGAAGTTAAAATGGTTTTTTGATAAAATAAAGATCTTTTTTAGGATAATAAAAAAGATAGTGTAAAAAGAAGTGTTTTATATGAATAATACAAATAAAGACGTATCTTTTCTGAAGGGTGCCCACATAACTCATGATGTTTATAAAGATATTCAATTTATTCGTGATAATAAGACTTGTTTTTATGAAGTTATATGTACAAAACATGACAATAGTCAATGTCATATTTATATTGGTTATGATGGTGCTGCTGCTCGCAGAACCTATAATCGTATCATGGCATCAGCTAAGTATATTGATGAATAAATTTTTTTTAGGAATATCTTTTCATCCCCCTTCATTATATTTTTTTTACTTTTTTTTAGTATAGTTGTGTGTATTTTTGTAGATAGTTTTGATGATTTTTATCTAGTAGTCTGTGTAGTGTCATTAACTCTGGATGTGTTGCTGCTCTTTGTTCTGTTAGATTTCTTAGTGTTTTGTTTTTCATGTTTTGTTGTATTTCACATATTGTATATTCTAGTTGTTTTATGTTTTCTTTTTCCAGGTCATCTGTCATGTCATATTCACTTGCTGGGTAGATGTTTGTTTGTGTCATTAGGTTGTCATTTTTTGCTTCATATATTGCACGTGATGTATCAAAGATGTCTATTCCTATGTATGCTAGTATTGGTATGATTTGTGTTGTTGCAAATGGGAAGTATAGTGTTGTGTTTGGGTTTATGTTTTCTCGTACATTGATTATTATTTCTAGTAGTTTTTCTGGATTTCTTTGTAGTTCATCTGTATTTGCAAATGTTAGTTTTGTGTAGTTTAGTTTTTCTAGTTGTTTTGCACATTCTACTCTTAGGTCTGTGTATTGTGCTCCTTGTATTACTGCTATTTTTGTTTTGTCTTCTTCTTTTTTTGCAAGTTCTATTGTTTTTCGCATGTTTTCTTCGGCTATTTCTTTTTGTATTTTAAATGGTGTTGCTATATTTTCTACTGTGTCTAGTTGTTTGTAGTTTATTATGTTTGGTGTTTGCATTTCATCTTGTTGACCTATTCTTGCAGGTCCATCATGTGCTTTTATTTTCATCATTTTATTTTCTACATCCTTTAAGTTTTTTTTGTTTATGTTTATATTTTTTGTTTTTTATATGGTATTATCTTTTATAGATTAATTTCATTTTTTTTTAGTTGTACCTAAGATGTGTGTAACCTTTAAGGTTACACAGTGTAGTTTTTTTGAAACCTTTAAATACTAAACTTAAAAAAATTAATAAGTAGAGATTTATACAATGGAAAAATCATTTTGTAAATTTCTACAAGTTAACTATTAAAAATTTATCCAAATTGGATTTGATAAAAAATAAAAATAGGATGTGTTTTTTTATCAAAATCCACATCTAATAAAAAAAATATTTTTTCTTGGATGTAAAATATTTTAAATTTAAAAATAACAATTATAAATTTATTTTTTATATTGTGTATTTTATTAATGGAGTGAAAAAATGACATTATTAAACGAAAGTGATTATTTAGTAACAGACGCAGATGTAGATCTTTCATTTAAAGATGAAATTATGGCAAATGGAAGTGAATCATTAGCAGTATGTTATCAATGTGCAACCTGTTCAGGAGCATGTCCTTCAGGTAGAAGAACACCATACCTAATCAGAAAATTAGTAAGAAAAGCATTAATGGGATTAAAAGAAGACGTAATTTCAGATGACGCAATCTGGATGTGTACAACCTGTTACGCATGTCAAGAAAGATGTCCTCGTGATGTAAAAATTGTAGAAATCGTAAAAGCTGTAAGAAACGTAGCAGCACACGAAGGCTACATGGCATTAGCACACAAAAAAACTGGTTCTTTCGTAGCAAAAACCGGTCACGCAGTACCAATTAACGATAAAGTAAAAGCTTTACGTGCAGAAATCGGACTCCCTGAAGTACCACCTACAACAATCAGCGATGAAGCAGCTTTAGAAGAAGTACAAACTTTAATTAAAGCTACAAAATTCGATGAATTAATAGGTTACGACTGGAACACCGGTGACCTTAAAGAAGAATAAGTTTTTAATTGAAAATTTTTAATTAGGAGGATAAATTATGGCATATGCTTACTTTTTAGGATGTATAATGAACAACAGATACCCAGGTATCGAAAAAGCTACAAGAGTTTTAATGGAAAAACTAGGCGTAGAATTAAAAGACATGGAAGGAGCTTCATGTTGTCCAGCACCTGGAGTATTTGGATCATTTGATAAAGAAACATGGGCAACAATCGCAGCAAGAAACATAACAATTGCTGAAGATATGGGTGGACAAATATTAACAGAATGTAACGGATGTTTCGGATCATTACACGAAGCAAACAACGCATTAAAAGAAGATGAAGAACTTAAAGAAAAAGTAAACGGATCTTTAAAAGAAATCGGAAGAGAATTCCAAGGAACAACCGATGTAAGACACTTCGCAGAAGTATTATACAACGAAGTTGGACTTGAAAAAATCGCTGAAACCTTTGAAAAAGATTTAAACTTAAATGTTGCTGTACACTACGGATGTCACTTCCTCAAACCTAGTGACGAAGTACAAATCGACAACCCTAAAAACCCAACAATTCTTGATGAACTTGTAGAAATTACAGGTGCAAAATCTGTACCTTACCAAGACAAAATGATGTGTTGTGGAGCAGGTGGAGGTCTAAGAGCAAGAGATCTTGAAGTAACAACAAGTTTCACACATGAAAAACTTGAAAACATGACCAAAGCTGGCGTAGATGCAATCGTAGATGTTTGCCCATTCTGTCACATGCAATTTGATGCAGGACAAGTAGAAGTAAACAACCAATACGACACAAACTACGAAATCCCAGTATTACACTTAGCTCAATTATACGGATTAGCAATGGGACTTTCACCAGAAGAATTAACACTTGACAAACAAGTAGTTGATCCTACTGAATTAGTTGAAAAAATGAACAGTCCTAGAGAAGAATAAGACTTTTTATTTTAATGTCTAAAATTCTTAAAAAAAGGAAGGGAATAAGATCTATCTTTTATGGTATTTCTTATTCCCTTTTTTTTATTTAAAATATCATCACCTATAACTAAGATAAATTATTCAAACTAACACTATTTTTTAGTAAATTATACACTATTTTTATAAAAAAAAGCATATTTAGATATAATAATAATGACAAATAGAATATTAAATATAATAATATTAAAAATATAAAAAAAAATAAGATTTAGAAAATAAAATAAATCAAAATAATATATACTTAATATGGAGTGAAAATATGCAGAAATTTATAGTAGAACTGATAGGAGTATTTAAACAACGAGATTTACCAGAAGATTATGAAAAATTTGTAGAATACAAAGCAACAATTGAAAATAAAGAAATCGAAGATAACACACCTATTGCTGTATTAAAAGTAAAAGATACTACAAGTTACCATATCTTATTCTTAGATAGTTACTCCTCAATGGAAGAAATTGATAAAGAAATTGAAGAATCACTTGATGGACAAATCTACAACTTCAATATTCGTAACATACTAGAAGGTCATCTCAATGGATAATCGTGATTCTACACAACATCCATTGTATCTTAAATGGACTGTACTAGATCACTTACTTAAAGTTCTTACAAAAACATATGAAATTCCAAAAAACATAATCAAAGATCTTCAACTTGCACGTGCTCTTACAAACTTCTACCTTGAAAATCCAGAAGAACCTGATAGATATGCAGAACTTCCACGTATAAATGGACTTCTCAGAGATGTAGAACAATACCTTATGCTTATATCAAAAAGCCAGGGTGAGGAATTTGTTAAAGAATGGGAAGAAAAAATTCTTCTTGCATCACAGGGAAAAGAAGTATTTAAGCCAATAAAAATACAATCTAAATTTATTGCTGGTATGCCTGCAAACTTTGATTTTGTAAGATTTAATTTCAAAGAACCTATAGCTGAGGAAAGATTTATTGAAGTATGTGAATATGAAAATGTTATCATTGAATTTGATGATAATGATACATCAATATTTGTCTTTGGTGAAAAACCTCAAATTACAAGTGCTCTTAAAGAATTAAGTCCATTTTTTGCAGAACAGATGTAGAGTATAAAATTACAAATTTTTATTTTTTTTAACCACCATAATTCTTTTTTTTCTTACCTTTTTTTGTTATTAAATTTTATTAATATTAAAAAATAGATTATTTTACATAGAATTAATTGAAAATAATATTTTTTACTTTTTTAGATTTAAAATAAATTAGATAGAGATTATTAAATAAAATTAAGGGGAGATTATATTTATGAAAATATTAGCTATTTCAGATATTCACAGTGCTCCTGAGAAGGTATATTCATATCTTGATGGAAATGTTGTTGATTATATAATAGTTATTGGTGATGTTACAGAGTTTGGTCCTGAAGATCTTTTTATTGATACATTAAATAAATTCTCAGAATATGCACCAGTATATGCTATCTTTGGAAATTGTGATCCTGAAAATGCAGATTCATTAATTGATAAATCAGAAGCAATTAATATACATAATAGATGTATAAAACTTGAAGATATCACACTCGTTGGATATGGTGGATCTAATGTGACACCATTTGACACTCCAAATGAATATAGCGAAGAATGCGTATATGAAAATTTAAGTAAATTTAGTGATGATCTTAAAGATGATAACTTTACAATTCTTATAACACACGCACCAGCATATGGAACAGGTGCAGATGTTATACCATCAGGAGATCATGTAGGAAGTAAATCAATACGAAAAATTATTGAACAAACCCAGCCAACACTAAATCTATCAGGACATATCCATGAAGCAATAGCAGAAGATAAAATTGGTGAAACAATAGTACTAAATCCTGGTGATGTAGCAAGTGATAATGCAGCAATGATAGAACTGACAGATGATGATATTAAAAATAAAAAAGTAAATATTTCAAAATTTAAATTATAATAAAAATTAATTAGAGGTTAATATATGGTACAACTAAGCGATGATGAAGTTTACATATTTAATGAAGAAAGAGAATGTATGAGCCGTGAAGAGCTTAAAGAATTACAACTAAGAAGACTACAAAAATCAGTAAAATATGCATATGAAAATGTGGACTTCTACAGAAACTTATATGATGAACATGGAGTATCACCAGATGATATAAAAACACTAGAAGATATCCAGAAACTTCCATTTATTACAAAAGATGATCTTAGAAAAACATATCCATTCAAACTACAAGCAGCACCAAAAGAAGACTGGAAAGAAGTACACTCAACAAGTGGAACAACAGGAATTCCAACAGTAGCAGCATATACACAGAAAGATCTTGACATCTGGGCTGAAGTTACAGCAAGAGGACTTGCAAGTTGTGGTGTTAAAGAAAACAGTATTGTAAATGTAGCATATGGATTTGGACTTTTCACAGGTGGACATGGAGCACAATATGGAGCACAAAAAATTGGAGCACTAGCAGTTCCTATGTCATCAGGAAATACAAAAAGACAGATAAACTTCCTTAAAGATCTACCAGCAGACTTCCTTTGTTGTACACCATCGTTTGCATTATACCTTGCTGAATGTATGGAAAAAGAAGGAATGGATCCTAAGCAATTACCACTTAAAGGTGGAGTATTTGGAGCTGAAATGTGGTCTGAGGAAATTAGACAAAAACTTGAAGATAAACTTGACATCTCAGCACAAAACATCTATGGATTAACAGAAGTAATAGGTCCTGGAGTATCAACAGAATGTCATATAAAAGAAGGAATGCACATTGCAGAAGATCACTTCTATCCTGAAATTATTGACCCTGAAACACTCGAAGTACTACCTGAAGGTGAAGAAGGAGAAATAGTTTTCACATCCCTTACAAAAACAGGTATGCCTGTAATAAGATACAGAACAAAAGATCTTACATCACTTAACTATGAAAAATGTAAATGTGGAAGAACAACAGTTCGTATGAATAGAATTAAAGGAAGAAGCGATGACATGCTTAAAGTAAAAGGTGTAATTGTATTCCCTAAACAGATTGAAGAAGTTATCATGAAAGAAGATCTTCTTGCATCTGCATACCAGATTATTGTTTCAAGACCTGGAACACTTGATGAAATTGAAGTACAAGTTGAAATTGACCAGGCAAACTTTACAGATTCAATGATAGATCTTGAAGAATTTAGAAATAAAATTGCTAAAAATATACGTGAAGTAATTGGAATTGGTGTAAAAGTAACACTTGCTGAACCTTACTCAATACCAAGAAGTGAAGGTAAAGCACAGAGAGTTATTGATAAAAGAGATTTCAGTTAAAATTAAATAAAAAAATTATGGAAGGAGATAGTAATTATGCAACTTAAACAAGTATCAGTGTTTTTAGAAAATAAAGAAGGAAGACTTCAAAAAGCATTAAAAACACTTGCAGATAATGAAATTGATATAAGAGCTTTATCAATTGCAGATACATCAGAATTTGGAATTCTTAGAATGATTGTATCAGAACCAGAAAAAGCAAAAGATGTACTTCAAGATGAATTTGCAGTAAGTCTTGCTGAAGTTCTTGCAATAGAAGTTGAAGATCAACCAGGTGGACTTGAAGGTGCACTTAGCATACTTACAGATAATAACTTAAATGTTGAATATGTTTATGCATTTGTAGATAAAATTACACAAAAAGCTTTAGTTGTTCTTAAAACAGAAGATAATGATAAAGCAACTGAAGTATTAATACAAGCTAATATTTCAGTAATTAAAAGTTCTGATGCATATACATTATAGAAACTTTTAAACTTCCTTAACCTCCCCAACTTTAATTATTTTTTTTTAGAATTTATTTGAAAACTGGTATGGTGTATTGTAAAATCCATTTCTTATTGCATCTTGTATGTATTCATTTGAAAGCTTACATGCATCAACAATATCATATCCTTGTATTAGTCTACTTGTTAGTGCTGCTGAATAGTTACATCCTGTTCCATGGGTATTGTCTGATTTTATTATTTTACCCTCAATTAGTGATATTTCACCATCATGACATACCACATCATTTCCATGCATATGTCCTCCTGTAATAATACAGTTACACTTTTTATTTAATTTTAATGCAGCATCAATCATATCATCTTGTGTATCTATTTTATGACCTATTATTTCTTCTGCTTCATATACATTAGGTGTTGTTAAATATGCATCCTTTAGCAAATATTTATTAAGACAACTTGCAAAACAATCACCTGCAAGAGTACAGCCACTCTCTGAAATCATAACAGGGTCAACAACAGCCTTAAGGTTATACTCACGAATCTTACCAGCCACAGCCTTAACAATATCCTCAGAATATAAAACACCAGTCTTCATATATTCAACAGGATAAACATCCATAATTCTATCAATTGCATCTTCAATATAACTTACATCAACTTTTTGAACCATACTTACATTAAATGGATTTTGTGATGTTAAAGTAGTAGTAACACATGTAGCATAAATTCCATGAGCATGAAAACTTTTCAAATCAGCAAGAATTCCAGCACCACCTGATGGGTCAAGACCAGCAACAGACATAGAACACAACTTACCACTAAATTTATCAATCTTCTCTAAAGACATATAACCTCTCCTTTCCATGATTATTTAAAACATTAACACCTAACTTTTTAAGATACATATATGTATCTGTTAATTTTCCATGTAATAATAACTCGCCAAGATCCTGTGGTGTATTAATATCAAGAGATAAGAAAAATGAATCATACACATTAACTCTACATCCAAGATCTTCTGCCTCATCAATATGTTTAAAGAAACTAAATTCACCAAACTTTGGAATAAAATCATACTTACCTTTAAAATATAACATATTAGTTCCACCACCACGAGATGGAGCAATAATAAAATCATACACATCATGATCTTTAATATATTCAATATTACTCCTTGTTATAAGTGGAATATCAGCAGGAACAATAACAATATCACAATACTCAAATTCACACTTTGCAAAGTTGATACAATCAAGGAGTGCACAATTAAGATAATTACCACTATGCTCATGTTCCATAAATGTTGTTAAATTAAGATCACATCCAAAATCTAGAACTTCTGAGTCCTTACTTGTAATTATAATCTCTTCAACAACACCAGTAATATTTTTAACAATATCCTTAAGCATACATTTAAGAAGATTCTTACGTTCATCTTCTGAAAGAAATGGTGAAAGACGTGTTTTTGATGTGTTAAAACTTGAAACAGGTATTATTACAACTAAATTATTCATATTAAATACTATTGTTATAAAAAAGATAAATAATTAACCCCAACAATCAAGTTTAATATAAAATTTCATTAAAGAAATTTTCTTAAATTTTATTATCATAAAAAAACATAAATATATAGTAATAATAAAACGGTGAGTTAATGAAAAATTTTAGTGAATGGTTTCATAACATATTAGAAGAAGCAGAAATTATAGATTCAAGATATCCAATAAAAGGTATGAGTGTATGGCTACCAAGAGGATTTCAAATAAGAAAAAACATGCTAAATACACTAGAAGAAATGCTAAATAAAGAACATGAAGAAGTACTCTTCCCAATGCTTATACCACAAAGTGATCTTGCAAAAGAAGCAATCTATGTAAAAGGATTTGAAGATGAAGTATACTGGGTAACAAAAGGTGGAGCAAATGAACTTAATGAAAAACTTGCTCTAAGACCAACAAGTGAAACATCAATCTATCCAATGTTTGCTCTATGGGTACGTTCACACATGGATCTTCCAATAAAAGTATATCAAACTGTAAGTACATTTAGATATGAAACAAAACATACAAGACCACTAATACGTGTACGTGAAATAACAACATTTAATGAAACACACACAGTACATGCAACAGCTGAGGAAGCAGAAGAACAAATGAAAACAGGAATTCAAATCTATTCTGACTTATTTGACAAACTTGCAGTACCATACACAATAAGTCAAAGACCAGAATGGGATAAATTCCCAGGATCTGAATATACAATAGCATTTGATATGATAATGCCAGATGGAAAAACACTCCAAATAGGAACAGTACACAACCTTGGAACAACATTTGCAAAAACATTTGACATAACATATGAAGATGAACAATCAGAACACCAATATGTATATCAGACAACATATGGACTATCAGATCGTGTAATAGCAGCAGTAATTGCAGCACATGGTGATGAAAAAGGACTTGTTCTTCCACCAATTGTAGCACCTGAGGAAGTAATGATTGTACCAATTATCTTCAAAGAAAACCAGGATGATGTACTTGCATTTACAGATGCACTAGAGGCAAAACTACAAGATGCAGGAATACGTACAAAACAAGATAAACGTGACATAAGACCTGGTAAAAAATACTATGAATGGGAAAACAAAGGAGTACCACTCAGAGTTGAAGTAGGACCAAGAGATCTTGAAAATAAAAAAATTGTATTAAACAGACGTGATACTGGTGAGAAAATATTCATGGACTACAATGAAGATACAGTAGTAGATGATATACAAGCAGTACTTGATCAAATCACAGAAGATCTTAAAGTAAAATCAAATAAATTCCAGGAAGATAAAACACACTACGTTGAATCACTAAAAGCAGTATCAAAAACCATCAATAAAAAAGGTGGAATTGTAACATTTAACTGGTGTGGAGATACTGAGTGTGGTAAACAAATTGAAGAAGAATTTAACATAGACATTCTTGGAACACAACCACAAGTTGAAGTTGAAGGAGAATGTATCCACTGTGGAAAAGAGGCAAAACACAGAGCACTTGTATCAAAAACATACTAAGAATATTATGAAATTCTTTTTAAAATATAACCTCCCCCCCCTTTTTTTTATTACCTTTTTTTTGGGAAAAATATTTTCATGTAAAAATAAGATTATAATTTTTATATCAATAAAATAAGCTAATTTTTTTTTAGAATATATATTTAAGAAAAAAAATTATGTAATTGTTTGAAAAATAGTGTAAATAAAATTTTATAAAAAAAGTGTTTGTTTTTTAGATAAAAAAAGAATGGAATCTTTTTTATCTAAATTATTTTTTTTTAAATTAGCACACTTAGTAGAAGTGTTTTAATGCTAATTCTACGTCTTCTGGCTGAATTGTTTTGCGATCTGCGTGGTTTGCTAAGTCAATAGCAGCAGTTGCTAATTTTTTTGCGTAAGCTTCTACAGCTTCAACAAGTTTTTCTTCAGCGTTTTTACTAATTCTTTCTGCACCTGCAGCTTTTGCGATTCTTGTTACTGGTGCTTTTGGTATTTCTGTCATCTTTTTTCAACTCCTATTTTCTATTATGTACTATGTATTATTTAAGTATTTCTTATTATTACCCTATTTTAGGGCTATTTTTAGTATATTTTAGCTATTTTTCCATATTTTTTAAGATAATTTTACTAAAAAAAATAAAAAAGTATTAATTAATTATTTAATTAATTAATTAAAATTCAAGTTTACTTATTCTTTCCATTGCCTGTTGTGTTTTTTCATATGTGTTGAAAGCTGTAAGTCTTATGTATCCTTCACCACTTGGACCAAATCCTGCACCTGGTGTACTTACAACGTTTGCTTCATTTAGAAGTAAATCAAAGAATGCCCAGGAGTCTATGTCATTTGGTGTTTTTACCCATATGTATGGTGAGTCTACTCCACCATATACATCAAGTCCTATTGCCTCAAGACTTTCACGTATGAGTTGTGCATTTTTAGCATAGTAGTCGAGGTTTTCTTGTGTTTCTTTTTTACCTTCTGGTGTGTAGATTGATTCTGCAGCACGTTGTACAGGGTATGATACTCCGTTGAATTTTGTTGATTGACGTCTGTTCCATAGTGGTGTTAGTTGTACATCTTCACCTTTTGAGTTTTTAATTATTAATTCTTCTGGAACTACACAGTATGCACAACGTGTTCCTGTGAAACCTGCTGTTTTTGAGTAACTTCTAAATTCTACTGCTACTTCTTTTGCACCTTCTACTTCATAGATTGAATGTGGTACATTTTCAGTTTTGATAAATGCTTCATATGCTGCATCAAAGAGTATGATTGCATCGTTGTCTTTTGCATAGTCGATCCATTCTTTAAGTTGATCTTTTGTTAGTGTTGTTCCTGTTGGATTGTTAGGGTAGCATAGGTAGATGATGTCTACATCTTCTTTTGGAAGTTCTGGTACAAAGTTGTTTTCTGCTGTTGCAGGTAGGTATACTATGTTTTCATAGTGTTGTCCATCATCACTCATTTCTCCACTACGTCCTGCCATTACATTACTGTCTACATATACAGGATATACTGGGTCTGTTACTGCAATTATGTTGTCTTTTGCAAATAGTTCTTGGAAGTTTCCTGTGTCACATTTTGCACCGTCACTTATGAATACTTCTGTGTTTTTAAGTTCTACACCTAGTGGTTTGAAGTCATTTTCAATGATTGCATCAATAAGGAAGTCATATCCTTGTTCTGGTCCATATCCACGGAATTTTTCTGCATCTGCCATTTCATCTACTGCATCTTTGTATGCTTTTATTACAGTTTTTGATAATGGTTTTGTTACATCTCCAATTCCCATTTTTATAAGATCTACATCTGGGTTTTGATTTTGGAATTCATCTACTCTTCTTGCTATTTCTACAAATAGGTAGTTGTTTTGTATTAAGTCAAAGTTTTCATTTACTTTTACCATGTTTTCACCTTAAATATTTTATTTTTTTTATATATTTTTATTGGAATTGATTTTAGTTGTGTGTGTAGTAAAATACGAGTTCATCGTCTGTTTTTGCATCAAGACGTGCAAATCCAAATCTTTCAAGTTGTACAATATCATCAACTTGTGCATCTTTTGCATCTGCTTCTATGTATCCTTCAATTTCTGTGCTATCTTGCATTACTACTTTTGCTTTTATTGCATCTTGTGTTGGACTCCATTGGATGATTGATGCTTTTTGTTTTTGTGCATCTTCTAGTGTGTAGCTGTTATATTTTGCTATGTCATCTTTGCTTATGTCGATATTTACTAAGTCCATTAGTCTTAATGGTTTTTGTGATGTTTTTGCCTTGTCATAGTCATCTTTTGGAATGTATGCTGTTTTGTTGAAGTTAAGTTTTCTTAGTCCTTTTTCTGGTTTGTTGTAGTGTAGTTCACGTTCTATTGTTTGTTGTACTTTGTCATCTGGTATATCTTCTATGTCTACTTCTACTGCATTTGGTATGAAGAAGTATCTGTTTGTGTTTTCTTCGATTATGTTACGGTTTAGTCCGTATACTTTCTTCCAGCTTACTGTTGCATCTGCTTGTTTTGGTCCTATTTCTTCGATTAATTCATAGAGTGCTTCTTTTTTAATTCCACGTCTTGCTATTGCACGGATTGTTCCTAGTCTTGGGTCATCCCATCCTGAATATGTGCCGTCAGCTATACCTGCACGTGCTTTTGATGTACTTAATTCTACATCATCCATTTTTAGACGTCCGTAGTGTATGAATTCTGGTACTTCCCATCCGAAGTGTTTATATAAGTATGCTTGTTTTTCACTATTTGCTAGGTGATCTTTTCCACGTAAAACATGTGTTAGTCCGAGAAGATGATCATCTACAGTAACTGAAAAGTTCATCATAGGATATATTCTGTATTTATTTCCTACTCTTGGATGTTCTTCATCAACAAGTCTCATTGCAGCCCAGTCACGGATAGCAGGGTTTTTATGGTTGATATCTGTTTTTACACGAAGTACAGCTTCTCCTTCTTTCATCTGGTCAAATTCATTCCAGAGTTTAAGGTTTTCCTCTACTGTGTTATCACGACATGGACATGGTGTACAACTATCTTTTAGTTTTTTAAATTCTCCACCATCACATGTACACATGTATGCTGCACCAAGTTCTATTGCTTTAACTGCATATTCATAGTATATTTCCATACGGTCTGATTGTGTAATAATTTCATCAGGTTCAATACCAAGCCATTTGATATCTTCAACTATTGATTCATATGCATCAGGATCTACACGTTTTGGATCTGTATCTTCTATTCTTAAGATAAGTTTTCCACCATATTTTTCCTGGTATAATTTATTAAGTATTGCTGCTCTTGCATGACCTATGTGTAATGGTCCTGAAGGGTTTGGTGCAAATCTTAATACTACACCATCTTCTGTATTTTTAAGTTCTGGTAGACCTTTTGGTTTTGTATTTTCTCTTTTATGTTCTTGTACTCCACCATATTTTTCAAGTTCAGCTTTCTGTTCATCAGGTGAGAGTTTGTTAACTTTTGCTGTCATCTTTCCAGCAATCATTGATACTGTCTTTGGATCTTTTCTCATTTCAGGATTTTTTGACATTACCATCCCAATAACAGATCCTGTTTGACATTGATTTGAATGCTCAACAGCATTTGTTAGAGCATATTTATAAATAGTTTCTTCAATATCCATTATCTATTCATCCATATCTTTTATTTTAGTTTTTAATATTGTAATATTAAAATAAATTTTATTCAATCTTATGAAAAATTCAACTAAAAGTATTTTTTCATTCATTTATATATTTGTTTTTAAATCTATAAAAATTTTATACAAATAGGATCATTTTAAAAAATTCTACGTACTCTCAAATTAAATAGAAAATATTGCACTTTTTTATTTGGTGTATATGTAACAGTTCAAAAATAGTAATTTATGATAAGGTTGTTTTAAAACTAAATGTTATAAATTCTAAAAAACATAAATATATAATAATTTTATTAATAATTCTAATAAAATGGAGGATATTTATTGACAAAATCGTCTAATAACTTTAAAAAAAACAAATGGAACAGTTCATTTGCCTTTCTTATGGCAATGATTGGGGCAGCGGTAGGTCTAGGAAACATTTGGCGATTTAATTATGTATTATATTCAGAAGGTGGGGGAGCATTCTTCATACCATACTTCACAGCGATATTAATCATGGGAATACCATTTTTAATACTTGAATATGGAGTAGGATATAAATTTAAAGATTCTCTGTCAAATATATTAAAGAAAATCAAGCCAAAACTTGAATCACTAGGATGGTTTGTAGTACTGGCTGTATTTTTAGTACTGACATATTACATTGTAATTGTAGGATGGGACTTTATATACTTGATACTAAGTTTCTTTAAAGGATGGGGAGCAGATCCTAACATGTTCTTTGCAAATAACATAATTGTTGGTGGAGACAACATCAATGCCATAACACAACTAGTACTATCAGTAACAGCAATAACAGCACTCTTATGGGCACTACTTTGGTATGTATCACATAAGTCAGTTGATGGAATTGAAAAAACAGTAAAGATTTTAATTCCAGTATTATTCATACTTATGATTTTCATTGTACTTTATGCATTAACACTACCAGGACAAATGTATGGAATAACAGAACTTCTTAAACCAGACTGGTCACTACTAGGTGATGTTGGAATATGGCTTGCAGCATTTGGACAGATACTTTTCTCACTTTCAATGGGACAGGCAATGGCATTAACATATGCAAGTTATCTACCAGAAGATGCAAAACTTACAGATAGTGTACTACTTGTAGTTCTTGCAAATTCAGCCTTTGAAATATTCACAGCATTTGGAGTATTTTCAATTCTTGGATTTATGTGTCTTCAAAGTGGACTTCCAATAGAACAAGTAGCAACAAGTGGAACAGGACTCTTATTTATTGTATTCCCACAAATATTTAATATAATGGGAGATGTAGCATATATACTTGGACCACTATTTTTCCTATGTGTACTATTTGCAGGTTTCACATCAATCATTGCACTCTTTGAGCCAATGCTAAATACAATATGTATGAAATTTAAATTATCAAGAACAAAAGCAGCATCAATACTTACAATAATAGGATTTATAATATCAATACTATTTACAACAGGAGCAGGAAACTATCTTCTCACAGTAGTTGATGAATTCCTAAACCAGTTTGCAATAGTTCTTGGTGTAATACTTCAGGCTGTAATTTTCGGATGGATATATGGTGTAGATAAGATAATACCACTTGTTAATAAAAATTCAAAATTCCATGTAGGAAAACTATGGACAATAGTAATAAAGGTAGCATTACCAATAATTTTAACTATAATGTGGATACAGGGAATGCTTGAATTAATAGGATCAAATGATCATATAACACTAGCAATTGAAGCAATTGTAACACTTATATTAATTATAGTTCCAGCCATATTAACAGCACTACCTGAAAAACAATTAGAGGATGTAAATTAACATTCTCTTCATTTTCTTTTTTTTACTAAATTATTTAAATTTAATTTCATAAATTATCCATTAGTTATTATTAATTCATAATATAACTATTTAAAAAAGCTATTTTCATCATTTAATTCACTTATTTTATTCTAAATTATTTTATATTTATAAAAAGAGCATATTATTGACTATAAACTAAATTAGTAAAAATTAAAGTAGTAGGTGATTTAATTTAAATCAGAAAATAAACAAAAAAATCAGTGGAATAGTTCATTTGCATTTCTCATGGCAATGATTGGAGCAGCTATAGGTCTTGGTAATATATGGCGATTTAGCTATGTTTTATACTCCCAGGGTGGAGGAGCATTTTTCATACCATACATTACAGCAATAGTTATTATGGGAATACCATTTCTAATAATGGAATATGCACTTGGATATAAATTTAAAGATTCACTGTCAAATATATTAAAAAAAGTAAAACCATACTTTGAATTTATAGGATGGTTTGTAGCATTTTTAGTATTTTTAGTGTTGACATACTACGTTGTTATCATAGGATGGGATTGTCTTTATCTGATACTTAGCTTCTTTAAAGGATGGGGAGCAGATCCTAATATGTATTTTAATAACAATATTATAATGGGAGGTTCTGAAAATTTCAGTGGAATATTTACACCAGTAATTCCTGTATCTATAATAACAATAGTATTATGGATTATAATATGGTTTATTTCACATAAATCTCTTGATAATCTTTCAAAAGTTGTTAAAGTATTAATACCAACACTTTTCATAATAATGGCTTTTATTATAATCTATGCTGTAACACTTCCAGGACATACAATTGGACTTTATGCACTATTTAAGCCTAACTGGTCACTTCTTTTAGATATTGACATATGGCTTGCAGCATTTGGGCAGATATTATTCTCCCTTTCAATGGGACAGGCAATTGCATTAACATATGCTAGTTACCTCTCTGATGATGTTAAACTTGTAGATAATGTATTGTATGTTGTTGTATCAAATTCACTCTTTGAAATATTTACAGCAGTAGGAGTATTTTCTATTCTTGGATTTATGTGTCTTCAAAGTGGACTTCCAATAGAAGATGTAGCAACAAGTGGAACAGGATTATTGTTTATTGTATTTCCACAAATATTTAATATAATGGGAGATGTAGCATATATAATAGCTCCTCTATTTTTCCTATGTGTACTATTTGCAGGTATTACATCAGCATTGGCATTTCTTGAAGTAATAACAAATGGAGTGAGTATGAAATTTGGATATTCAAGAGTAAAATCTGTAACATTATTTTCAATAATAGGAGTTGCAATATCACTCATACTTACAACAGGAGCTGGAAACTACCTAATAACAATACTTGACACATACTTAAATCAGTTCGGAATACTTCTTGGTGTAATTCTTCAGGCAGTTGTAATTGGATGGCTTTATGGTGTTGAAAAACTTACAAGTATTATAAATGAAAATTCAACAATAAAAGTTGGAAGATTATGGATACTGACAATAAAAATGATAATGCCTGTAATTTTAAGTATTATGTGGATATTTGGAATCTTTGATCTTATTGCATCTGAAGATCATCTGACACTAACAATTGAGGCAATAATAACAATAGCATTTATAGTAGTTCCATGTATACTTACAATACTTCCATCAAAAAATAGTGAAAATATAGAAAAAAATTAGTTAGTAATTAAATAAACAGTATTTAAAATAAAAATGAAAATAATATTTAAATTTTTCATTTTTCATATTCTTTTTTTAAAAATATTATAAATAAAATCCTCTTTTTTATATAAAATAATAAAAATCTAGTTTTTATTTAAATATACTAATTGTTTATAAATTTAAAAAACTATAAATATATATTAATTTTATTAAAACTCAAAATATTGGGGGAGATTCATTGACAGATTCATCCGATGAAGTTAAGAAAAATCAATGGGATAGCTCATTTTCTTTTCTTATGGCTATGATCGGAGCAGCAGTAGGTTTAGGTAATATATGGAGATTTAGTTACGTAGTTTATTCACAAGGTGGAGGATCATTTTTTATACCATACTTTTTTGCAATATTAATTATGGGAATACCATTTTTAATACTAGAATATGGTCTAGGATTTAAATTTAAGGATTCACTTTCAAATATCCTTAAGAAAATCAAGCCGAAATTTGAAGTTGTAGGTTGGTTTGTAGCATTTCTAGTATTTTTAGTACTGACATACTATATTGTTATTATGGGATGGGATCTGATATATCTCATTTTAAGCTTCTTTAAAGGTTGGGGTGCAGATCCAAACATGTATTTTAATACAAATATTGTTGTAGGTGGAAACAATCTAAATGGTATATTTACACCAGTAGTTGCAGTAACAGCTGCAGTTATATTTATCTGGGCAGTATTATGGTATATTTCACATAAATCAGTTGATGGTATATCAAAAGCTGTTAAATTCCTTATTCCTGTTTTATTTATTATGATGGGATTTATTGTAATTTATGCTTTAACACTTCCTGGTAAAATGATAGGACTCACAGCACTATTTACGCCAGACTGGTCAGCCCTTGGTAATGTGGAAATATGGCTTGCAGCATTTGGACAGATTCTTTTCTCACTTTCAATGGGACAGGCAATTGCTGTAACATATGCAAGTTACCTTCCATCTAAAAGTAAACTTATTGATAATGTACTTATTGTTGTAGCATCAAATTCACTTTTTGAAATATTTACAGCAGTAGGAGTATTTTCTATTCTTGGTTTCATGTCACTTAGAACAGGACTTCCAATAGAACAGATTGCAACAAGTGGAACAGGTCTTTTATTTGTTGTGTTCCCTGAAATATTCAACATTATGGGTGATGTTGCATATATCATAGCACCATTGTTCTTCTTATGTGTGTTCTTTGCAGGTCTTTCAACGATCATTGCATATCTTGAGCCAATGTCTATGGCAATAACTAAGAAATTTAAATTATCAAGATTTAAAGTAACAACAATTCTTACAGTAGTAGGTCTCATATTATCATTTGTATACACAACAGCTTCAGGAAACTTCCTTTTAACAATTGCAGATGAATATCTTAATCAGTTTGCAATTTTACTTGGTGTAATTCTTCAGGCTATTATTGTTGCATGGTATTATGGATGTGATAAATTACTTGGTGTTTTAAATGAAAGTTCAACATTTAATGTAGGACGTAAATGGATTTTAATAATCAAAGTAGCACTGCCTATTATCTTAACAATACTATGGCTTCAAGGACTTAGAAGCGTACTTTTAACAGGAGACTTTACAGTACAGATGATTGAACTTGTAATTACAATTTTATTCATTGCAGTACCTGTAATATTAACACTACTTCCTGGAAAAGATAAAGATGATGGTAAAATTAAAGCAATAGAAGAGTAGCCATCCTCTTTTCATTTTTCACTTTTTTTCTATTTTTTTTAATATTTTTATGAAATTACTTCTTTTTTGAATATTTACCCTATTTTTATTTAAAAGTTAAATTATACATTTTTCAACTATTTTTATGAATTAATACATACTTTTTAGATTAAATTCCCTATTTTTAAAACTAAAATTATTAATACATCTCCTAATACATATAATATTTAAAAAATAACTAAAAACAAAGGGAGGGAATTATTTTTTGAATAAATCAGATAAATCAAAAAACCAGTGGAACAGTTCATTTGCATTTCTCATGGCAATGATTGGATCAGCCGTTGGTCTGGGTAATATATGGAGATTTAACTATGTACTCTACTCTGAAGGTGGTGGTGCATTTCTAATACCATATATTATAGCAATACTTGTTATGGGAATTCCATTTCTTATACTTGAATATGGTCTTGGATATGGACTTCGTGATTCACTATCAAATATACTAAAGAAAATTAAGCCATACCTTGAAGTTGTTGGATGGTTTACATCGTTTATTGTATTTTTAATACTTACATATTATATTGTTATTGTAGGATGGGATGTAATATATCTGGCACTTAGCTTCTTTAAAGGTTGGGGTGCAGATCCTAACCTGTTTTTTAGCAACCATATTGTTGTAGGTGGAAATGATCTTAATTCTATTACATCATTTGTACTGCCACTTAGTATTATAACAGTACTACTTTGGATTGTATTATGGTATATTTCATGTAAGTCAATAGATAGAATTGAAAAAACAGTAAAAGTATTAATACCACTTCTTTTCTTGTTAATGGCATTTATTGTATTTTATTCACTTACACTACCAGGACATATGATGGGACTTCAAGCACTCTTTGAACCTAGATGGGAACTTCTTTCAGATATAAAGATTTGGCTTGCAGCCTTTGGACAGGTACTCTTTTCACTTTCAATTGGTATGACAATTGCAATAACATATGCAAGTTATCTGCCTGATGGTAGTGAAATTACAGGTAATATATTAACTGTTGTATTTTCAAATTCATTTTTTGAATTATTTACAGCAGTAGGTGTATTTTCAATTCTTGGTTTTATGTCACTTCAAAGTGGACTTCCAATAGATCAGCTTGCAACAAGTGGAGCAGGACTATCTTTTATAGTATTTCCACAGGTATTTAATATATTAGGTGATAGTGCATATATTCTAGGACCTATATTTTTCCTATGCATACTATTTGCTGGTATAACATCAACACTTGCACTTTTTGAAACTATGCGAAATCCAATATCAATCAAGTTTGGATATTCAAGACGTAAATCATCAACAATACTTGCAATAGTAGGAGTTATAATATCACTCATATATACAACAGGATCTGGAAGCTTTATACTTACAGTAGCAGATAACTTCCTTAATAATACTGGATTATTATTTGCTGTTGCTCTTCAATGTATAATCTTTGGATGGATGTATGGTGTAGATAAACTACTTCCAAAGATAAATGAAAATTCAAAGATAAAAGTTGGAAAAACATGGACAAGGGTAATTAAGTACATCTTACCATTCATACTGTTAATATTATGGATATCAGGAGTTATGGATGTTGTAAAACTTAAAGATGTAAATGAAATGATAATACAAGCAATAATTACTATTTTAATAATTGTTGTACCTATAATATTATCAAAACTACCAGCAAAAGATAAAGACGATGGTAAAATTAAACAATAGAAGAGTAGCTATCTTCTTTTCTTATTTTTTCTTTTTTTCTATTTTTTAGTACTTATTTTTCAATTTAATATTTAATTTTTTTATTTAGAAGTTTATATTAATCATTTTTTAATTATTTTTAGTAAATAATACATATTTTTCATATTATTTAGTTTATTATTTAACTAAATTTATTAATACATCCTATTATACATATAATATTTAAATTTACTAAAAAACTAGAAGGGGGAATGATTTTTTGGGAAATTCAGATGATCAAATCCAAGGTCAACAGAAGACTAGGTGGAATTCTAGATTTGCATTTCTTATGGCAATGATAGGATCTGCTGTTGGTCTTGGAAATATATGGAGATTTAACTATGTACTATATTCACAGGGTGGAGGAGCATTTCTAATACCATATATTACAGCAATAATTGTTATGGGATTGCCATTTCTTATACTTGAATATGGTGTAGGATATCATCTTAGAGATTCACTTTCAAATATACTAAAAAGAATTAAGCCATACCTTGAAGTTGTAGGATGGTTTATACTGTTAATTGTATTTTTAATACTTACATACTACCTTGTTATTGTAGGATGGGATGTTATATATCTGGCACTTAGCTTCTTTAAAGGCTGGGGTGCAGATCCTAACATGTTCTTTAGTAATAATATTGTTGTAGGAGGAGATGATCTTAATTCTATCACATCATTTGTACTACCAATGTCTCTTATAACAATACTTCTATGGATTGTATTATGGTATACATCATGTAAGTCAATAGATAGAATTGAAAAAATAGTAAAATCATTAATACCACTTCTTTTCTTGTTAATGGCATTTATTGTATTTTATTCACTTACACTACCAGGACATATGATAGGACTTCAAGCATTATTTAGACCTAAATGGGAACTTCTCTCAGATCCATCAATATGGGTTGCAGCCTTTGGACAGGTACTATTTTCACTTTCAATGGGTCTGTCAATTGCAATAACATATGCAAGTTATCTACCTGATGAGAGTGAAATTACAGGTAATGTAGTTGCTGTTGCATTTTCAAATTCATTTTTTGAATTATTTACAGCAATTGGAGTATTTTCAATTCTTGGATATATGTCACTTCAAAGTGGACTTCCAATAGATCAGCTTGCAACAAGTGGAGCAGGACTTTCATTTATTGTGTTCCCACAGGTATTTAATGTAATGGGTAATAGTGCATATATTCTTGGACCTGTATTTTTCCTATGTATATTCTTTGCAGGTTTAACATCACTTATTTCATTATTTGAAACAATGAGAAATGCACTTTCAATGAAGTTTGGATTTACAAGACGTAAATCATCAACAATACTAACAATTTTTGGACTTGTAATATCACTTGTTTATACAACAGGATCAGGAAGTTTCATACTTACAATAGCAGATGCATTCCTTAATAATATGGCATTAATACTTGGTGTAATACTTCAAGCTGTGATCTTTGGATGGATGTATGGTGTTGAAAAACTAATTCCTGCAATAAATAAGAATTCAAAACTAAAAGTAGGAAAAACATGGACTGCTGTTATAAAATATATTCTGCCTGTAATTTTATCATTACTGTGGATATGTGAAGTTATTGATGTTATAACATTTGATGATATAAATGTTTTAATTATACAGATAATAATAGCAGCTATACTTATAATTGCACCAATAGTACTTACAAAACTACCAGCAAAAGATGAAAATTCAACACCAAAAATAGATTAAAAAAAATAATAATTATGTGTGGAGTATATAAATTAAACTTCACACTACCTTTTTTTCATTTTTTTTTATTGTTAATATCACATACATGTGATGATAAAAAAGATTAGATTTAAAAATTTTTTTCTTATTTTCCAAATATTTTAATTTTTTTTTACTTATTTTTTTAATTTTTTTAGTAAGTATATGTTTATTTTTTTTATATTTTTTTATAAAAGTCTAAATATTGTAAATTATAAATGTATATCATGTTTAATAATTATTAATTGATTGGGGAATCTATTGACACAATCATCAAATCAAATTAGTAAGACTAGGTGGAGCAGTACATTTGCATTTCTTATGGCAATGATTGGTTCTGCTGTTGGTCTTGGAAATATATGGAGATTTAATTATGTTGTATATTCAAATGGTGGGGGAGCATTCTTCATACCATATTTATGTGCAATAATCTTTATGGGTGTACCATTTCTTTTAATAGAATATGGTGTAGGTTATAAATTTAGGGATTCATTTTCAAATATCTTAAAGAAGATTAAGCCATGCTTTGAAGTTCTTGGATGGCTGGTTATGCTATTTTTATTCCTTGACTTGTCATATTATATGATAGTTCTTGGATGGGATTGTATATACTTTATTTTAAGCTTCTTTAAAGGATGGGGTGCAGATCCTAACATGTTTTTTAATGCCAATCTTATTGTTGGTGGAATGAACTTAGATAGTTTAACAACGTTTGTACTTCCAGTTACAGCAGTTACAATAATTCTCTGGGCAGTTTTATGGTATATTTCACACAAGTCTATTGATGCAATTGAAAAGACTGTGAAAATATTAATACCTCTCATGTTCTTTTTAATGATATTTATTGTATTTTATTCACTTACACTTCCAGGACATGATGTTGGACTTCAAGCACTCTTTACGCCTGACTGGTCGGCTCTTGGAAATATTGATATTTGGCTTGCAGCATTTGGACAGGTACTTTATTCACTTTCTATGGGTGAGGCTGTAGCACTTACATATGCAAGTTATTTACCTGAAGGATCAAAGCTTATTGATAACTTACTTGTTGTTGTTGCTTCAAATTCATTTTTTGAAATATTTACAGCAGTAGGGGTATTTTCAATTCTTGGATATATGGCACTTGAAACTGGTTGTTCTGTAGGACAGGTTGCAACAAGTGGAACAGGACTTTTATTTATTGCATTCCCACAGGTATTTAATATAATGGGAAACTTTGCATATATACTTGGACCTGTATTTTTCCTATGTGTTCTATTTGCAGGACTTACATCGATTGTAGGAATGTTTGAACCTATTGTTAATGCAATGTCAGCTAAGTTTGGACTTTCAAGAACAAAGGCTGCAACAATTGTAGGACTTATTGGTCTTTGTGTATCACTTATATATACAACAGGATCTGGAAACTTTATTCTTACAGTTGTTGATGAATTCTTCAGTGAATTTGCACTACTTCTTGGTGTAATACTTCAAGTTATTATATTTGGATGGTTCTATAGTATTGAAAAAATTGTTCCAATACTTAATGAAAATTCATCAATACATGTTGGAAAAAAATGGATATTTACAATTAAATTCCTGCTTCCTATTATTCTAACCATTATATGGCTTAGTGGTGTTGCAGGTCTTATAGGAACACAAGATGGTGCAACAGTTCTAATTGAGGCTGTTGTTACTGTGATGTTTATAGTTGTTCCAATTGTATTAACATTACTTCCAGAAAAAAAGAGCGATGTTAATTTAAATCCAGCCATAGAAGAATCAAGCTAATTCTTCTATTTTTACTTTTTTTAGATCTGAACAATTTTTTATAATTATTTTTACAGTTGTTGATGTAGATATAACTGCTAAATTATTAACATAATCTCCTTTTTTTTAAATTTCCAATTTCAATTTATTATTTTTTTTTAAACTAATTTTTTTTATAAATTGAATTATAAAATTATTATATAGTGAAAAGATATGAGTGATAAAAAACAAAATCCACAAAAGTCCACTCAAACATCACAAAAAAACAAGAAGATAAATAAATCTCTAAGAAATAGACTTATCATACTTATAATACTAGTCATTATACTTATGGCACTACTTGTATTTGCAAATCCATTCAGTAGTGATGGTAAAGCAAATGTTCTATCACAACCTAAGGGTAACCTTTCAATAAGTATGACAGGAGATGTGATGTTTGGACGTAAAACACCAGCAGTTCTATCAGATAATCCATATCGTTATGTAAGTGATGTAATAGGACAGTCAGATCTACTTGTTGTAAATACAGAAAATCCATTTACAACCTCATCAAATGCTGTAAAACCTGATGTACCACTTAAGGCTGATCCAAGCTACATTAAGTATGTTAATGGAACAAATTATACAGTAGTATCTGCTAATGCTAACAACCACGTATTTGACTATGGTATTGATGGAATGCAAGATTCAATTAAAAACTTAGATTCAGCAAATATTGCACATATTGGTGCAGGAAACAATAAAGCTGAGGCAACAAAACCATTTACAATGGAAAAAAATGGTCATAATATAACAGTATTTAACTTCATGGATAGTGAAAACTTTGCAGAATACAGCCAAGAAGTACTACCAAAGGCAACAGATACATCTGCAGGATTTGCTGCATGGGATGATGAAGAATCACCAAAACAAATAGCACAGGCAAAAAATAATTCAGACTTTGTTATTGTATATATGCACTATGGTAATGAATATAGCAGATCTCCAAATGAAAACCAGGAAAAAATCTCACATAAATCAATAGATGCTGGTGCTGATGCTGTTGTTGGATCACATGCCCATGTAACACAGGGTGTTGAAATGTATAATGGAAGACCAATATTTTACAATCTTGGAAATTTCATATTTGATCAAAGTAATCCTGCAACACACAGTGCATACTTCATAAATTTCAATATTACAGATACAAATGTAACAGCAACACTATATCCAATATATATCAATGGATATCTTCCACATTATATGGATGTTACAGATGCATCCTCATTTATTGAAACATTAAATCCACAATGTCCTGATATGAATATAGATGATAATGGACATGGTATAATTCATTATTCAATAGATGATAAAAATAAGACCAAAAAATAATTATTCACCACCTTCTAACTTTATTTTTTTTTATTTTAACTTTTTTTTTATTATTATATAAAAATGTAAATAAATACTCATAAATTAGTATAAAAATAATATAGTATAAAATTAAGATATTAAATTAATATGAGAAAATATATTCTTTTTTTTAGAATAATTGAAAAATTTTAAATTATATTAATATAATGAAAAAATGGGGAAGTATATATTTTCAGCAAAGAATAATTTAGAATAAAATTTTTTTGTATATTATTTTTTTGAGGAAATTTTATGATTGATATAGAAAGAACAATTGCTACAGAATTAAATATTAAACCATGGCAAGCAAATGCAGCTATCACACTTATTGGTGAGGATAACACAATACCTTTCATAGCAAGATACAGAAAAGAGGCAACAGGAGGACTTGATGATGAACAATTAAGAACTCTTAATGAACGTCTTAAATATCTTACAAATCTTGAAGATAGAAAGGATCAAATTATTGCATCTATTGACAAACAGGGAAAACTAACAGATGAACTAAAAGCTGAGATAGAAAATGCAGAAACATTAATAGAAGTTGAAGATTTATACAGACCATATAAAACTAAAAAACGAACACTTGCATCAAAAGCAAAAGAAAAAGGTCTTGAACCACTTGCACTTACAATCTATGCACAGGAAATTGATCATCCAATTGAGGAGGAAGCTGAAAAATTCATAACAGATGAAGTGCCAACAGTAAAAGATGCACTTAAAGGTGCAGGTGACATAATTTCTGGTATGATATCTGATAATGCTACATTTAGACGTTTTATTCGTGATGTAACAGTAAGAAAAGGAAAAATTATCACATCACCTAAAGATGAGGAAGTATCATCAGAATATGAAATGTACTATGAGTACTCAGAATTTATCACAGATATTCCAGAACACAGAGTTCTTGCAATAAATCGTGGAGAAAAAGAAGGTATTCTTAAAGTAACAATTGAAGCACCAATTGAAAATATTAAATTCTATCTTGAAGATGAAATATTAATTAACTTTGCATCAACTCCTGAGGCAATAGAATACAATGAATATACAGAAGAATTCCTTAAAAAAGCAATGAAATCTGCATATAAAAGATTAATTGCACCATCAATTGAACGTGAAATCAGATCAACACTTACTGATGAATCAGAAAATAAGTCAATTAAGGTATTTAAGAAAAATCTTGAACAGCTTCTTATGCAACCACCAATTGTATCAAAAAGAGTACTTGGATGGGATCCTGCATTTAGAACAGGATGTAAACTTGCAGTTATTGATGAATTTGGAAAAGTTCTAGATACAGCAGTTATTTATCCTACAGAACCTCAAAATAAGGTTCAAGAGGCAAAAGAAGTTGTACTTAACTTAATTGACACATATGATATTGATATTATTGCACTTGGTAATGGTACAGCATCACGTGAATCAGAAGAAGTAATATCTGAAATTATTAAAGGTACTGATGTATCATATGCTATTGTAAATGAGGCTGGTGCATCTGTATATTCAGCAAGTGATCTTGCACGTGAGGAATTTCCTGACTATGATGTTACAGAACGTGGAGCTATATCAATTGCAAGAAGACTTGAAGATCCTTTATCTGAACTTGTAAAAATTGATCCTAAAAGTATTGGTGTTGGTCAATATCAGCATGATATGAATGCTAAAAAGCTTGATGAATCACTTGATGGTGTTGTTGAAAAGAGTGTAAACAATGTTGGTGTTGATGTAAATACAGCATCTCATACTCTTATGGAGCATATTGCTGGAATTTCATCAAAAATTGCAAAAAGTATTGTAGCATATCGTGAAGAGAATGGTTCATTTAAAAATCGTGACCAGCTTCTTGATGTTAAAGGTATTGGAGCTAAAACCTTCCAACAGTGTGCTGGATTTATGAGAATTTATAATTCAAGTAATATTCTTGATAGTACCTGTGTTCACCCTGAATCATACGATGTAGTATCTGCTCTTCTTACAATTTATGGATATGATTTATCTGATATTAGAAATGGTGGAGTAGACATTAAAATTGATGATAAGGAAAAAATTGCAGAAGAACTAGGTGTGGGTCTTTGGACACTTGAGGATATTCTAGCTGAACTTAAAAAACCTGGACGTGATCCAAGGGAAGAATTTGATATGCCACAGCTTAGAAAGGATGTTCTTGCAATTGAGGATTTAGAGGAAGGTATGGTTCTTGAGGGTGTTGTACGTAATGTTGTTGACTTTGGTGCATTTGTTGATATTGGAGTTCACCAGGATGGACTTGTGCATATTTCACAACTTGTTGAAGATAAGTTTGTAAAACATCCTATGGATATTGTAAATGTTGGTGATATTGTAGAAGTTAAAATTTTAGATGTGGATTTAAAGCTTAATAGAATCTCACTTTCTATGATATTATAATTTCCTCTCCTTTTACTTTTTTTATTTTTTACTTAAATTTTAATAATCTTTATATACTTATAGTTAGATAACTTATTAAAGATAGAAGTTAAATTATTTGTCATTAATTATCATGATAGATATATAATTTCTAAGCTAAACAATTTAACTAAATATTATAAATTTGTCAGAAAACCCATAGAAAATATTGAAGTAATATTAAAATGATTGGGTTGTTCATTAAGTGATAAATGTTAAATAATTGGAGAAATTAACATGAAAGATCTAAAAGGACTATTTAATCCGAAGTCAGTTGCTGTTATAGGAGCATCAAATAAAGAAGAAAAAGTCGGATATATTGTAACAGACAACCTTATTAAATGTGGGTTCCCTGGAAAAATATATCCTGTAAACAATAAAGCAGACGGTGAAATATTAGGCCTACCTGCTTACAAATCAATTTCAGACATTCCAGATGATGAAATAGATCTAGTAGTAATGTCAATTCCTGCAAAATTTATAAATGCTACATTACGTGAATGTGGTGAAAAAGGAGTTAAAAACGTTATAACACTAACAGCAGGATTTAAAGAAGTTGGTGGAGAAGGAGTAAAACTTGAAGAAGAAATGGGCGAAATTGCAAAAGAATATGGAATGAATATTCAAGGTCCTAACTGTCTTGGAAGTTTAGATACTCACACACCACTTAACGCATCATTTGCAAATGGAATGCCAAATAAAGGAAATATTGCATTTGTATCACAAAGTGGAGCTATGACAGTAGCTATTCTTGATTGGAGTATGGCTAATGGTATAGGATTTAGTAAAGTAGTAAGTTTAGGAAACAAAGTGGATGTTTCAGAAATCGATGTAATTGAACAATTAGCAGAAGATGATGAAACAAAAGTTATCTTAGGATATCTTGAAGGAATAAGTGAAGGTGACAGATTCCTTGAAGTAATGAGACGTGTAACAAAAATTAAACCAGTTATCTTACTCAAATCAGGATCAAGTCAAGCAGGTGCAAAAGCAGTATCATCACACACAGGATCACTTGCAGGTAATGAATTTGCATTCGATGCAGCATTTGAAAACTGTGGTGTAATGAGAGCACACTCAATGCAAGACTTATTTGACTATGGAGTTGCATTCTCAAAATCTGAAGTACCAAAAGGTAAAAACATTGCAGTAATTACAAATGCTGGTGGTGGAGGAGTACTTACAGCTGATAAAATAGAAGAATTAGGCTTAGAATTAGCAGAATTATCAGAAGAAACAAAAGCAGAACTTCAAAAATACATCCCAGATGAAGGTAGTGTAAACAACCCTATTGATGTATTAGGAGATGCACCAGCAGACAGATATGAAAAAACACTCGAAGTTGTACTACAAGAATCTAACATTGACAGTGTAATTGTAATGGCATGTCCAACAGCATCATACAAAGCAATGGAAGTAGGTCAAGCAATTGTAGAAGCTAAGAAAACATCAGATAAACCAATTATTGTTGTAAACATGGGTGGACCTTCATTTGAAGAAGAAGAAAAAATATTAAGAGAAGCAGATATTCCAACAACTGTATTCCCAGAAACAGCTGTTACTGTACTTCAAATGATGGAAAGATATGCAACAATACAAGCTGAAAACCAAGAATCCTGTCTTGATAAAATTACAGATGTAGATAAAGATGCAGCAGCAGAAATTATAAACAATGCAAAAGCAGCAGGTAAAGATGCACTTATTGGTAGTGAAGCATACCAAGTTGCAAAAGCATATGGAATTTCAGCAGCACCTATTGTACTTGCAAAAACAAAACAAGAAGCAGGAATTGCAGCAGAAGAAATGGAATTCCCTGTTGTTCTTAAAATTGCATCAGATAAAATATTACACAAAACCGATATTGGTGGAGTAGTAGTAAATGTACAAAGTAAAGAAGAAGCTGAAAATACATTTGAAGAAATCATGCAAAAAGCAAAAGAAGCTCACCCTGATGTAATACCAGATGGTGTGGAAGTTCAAAAAATGATGCCTTCAGGACATGAAGTACTTGTTGGTATGTTACGTGATGCACAATTTGGTCCTATCATAGCATTTGGTATGGGTGGAGTATATGTAAATCTTATTAATGATGTATGCTTCAAACTTGGATCAGGAATTAATGATGAAGTAATTGATGATCAAATAGAAAGTACAAAAATCAGCAAACTTCTTAAAGGATATCGTGGAGATGCACCTAGTGACATTCCAGCTGTAAAAGAAGTAATTAAACGTGTTGCAAAATTAACAATTGATTTCCCTGAAATTAAAGAGTTAGATATCAACCCTGTATTTGTATATGAAGATGGATGCAGTGCTCTTGATATAAAAATAACATTATAAATTACTTAACCTCTTCATTTTTTTCTTTTTTTCTTTTTTTTTAACTTTGAATATAAAAGTCTTTCATTTAGTTTTAGTTAGGAATTATTTTTTTTT
>NZ_JALEKL010000006.1 GCF_022768985.1 Methanosphaera sp.
TCCGGCGTTGAATCCAATTAAACCGCAGGCTCCACGCGTTGTGGTGCTCCCCCGCCAATTCCTTTAAGTTTCAGTCTTGCGACCGTACTTCCCAGGCGGTGGACTTAACAGCTTCCCTTCGGCACTGGAACAACTCGAAGCCATTCCAACACCAAGTCCACATCGTTTACGGCCAGGACTACCCGGGTATCTAATCCGGTTCGCGCCCCTGGCTTTCGTTACTCACCGTCAAGATCGTTCTAGTTAGACGCCTTCGCCACAGGTGGTCCTCCCAGGATTATAGGATTTCACCCCTACCCCGGTAGTACCTCTAACCTCTCCCGACTTCAAGTCTAATAGTATCTCCAGCAATTCTTATAGTTAAGCTACAAGCTTTCACCAAAGACTTATTAAACCGGCTACGAACGCTTTAGGCCCAATAAAAACAGCTACCACTTGAGCTGCCGGTATTACCGCGGCGGCTGGCACCGGTCTTGCCCAGCTCTTATTCTAAAAGCTTTTTACACTAATGAAAAGCTATTCTGTTAAGAATAGCACTTGGGATCCCCCCATCGCACTTTCGTACATTGTGGAGGTTTCGCGCCTGCTGCACCCCGTAGGGTCTGGAACCTTGTCTCAGGTTCCATCTCCGGGCTCTTGCTCTCACAACCCGTACCGATCATCGGCTTGGTGGGCCTTTACCCCACCAACGACCTAATCAGCCGCAGATCTATCCTTAGGCGAAGAACATTTCATAAGCAAACCATTGCAGGCATAGCTTAATATCCGGTATTATCTTCAGTTTCCCAAAGTTATCCCAGTCCTAAGGGTAAGTTATCCACGTGTTACTGAGCCGTATGCCATGAATATAAATTCATTCGACTTGCATGGCTTAATCGAATCCCAATAGCAGTAGCTTCCGCCAGGATCAAACGGATTTACACGATTAAATTGTAAACCAGTCAATCAAAGCAGATTGTAATAATTTACACACTGTTTCTATAAGTTATAGAAGTATAATAAGTAAACAAAATAAAGGATTATAAATAATTCATAATTATTTATTGGCAGTGTATATTAATATATACTCTTTACCACATCATGTATTGTTATACATTCGCTTAACGTACATCAAACTAAATCATTTAGCTCTGCAGTTGCATGAACTAAACTTTACTTTAGTTTTCATAATTCAATAAAATTCATATTGCTACACTTGGAAAAACAATCAATCATAACAAAACAACTTAATGTTTTTGTTCATGTGTCTCGCTTTTTGTAGCACATACTATTACCATCACATCATCCTTAACAATTTAATTAGAAAATATTGCATAATATTTTATGTTGAAATTAACCAAATTTTTACACAAAAAAAATTACTATATAATATATAGAGTAATGAGATTTTCATGGAATTTTTTTCCTATATAATATATAGAGATATGAAATATGCCAAAAATTTTTGAAAATTATCTTTGTTTTTGTTGGAATTTTTTATGAAAATTATGTGAGTTTAGAAAATTTGTTATTTTTTTGAACATTTTTCAGTTTTTTATTGTTTTTTATGAAAATGTATATAATTTGAAATTTTCTATTTTTTCTACTATTTTTTTAGATTTTATTACAATTTTATTTTTTGTATTTTGTATTAATTTTTTTATTTTTTTATAATTTTTAGTAATACTTTTGATACCTTTATATATTACTTTTATATTAACTATTAGTAATAAGATATATAATAAAAGTAATACATTTTTAATGATTGTGGGGCTAAAAGTATGAACATTGAAATTATTGAACTTAAAAAAAGTGACATTGAAAGATATAATGTTAAAGAATTTCTTTTTGATATGGTAAAAAAATGTTATGATCTGGATTATGTTCCAGAATACCACTATGATATTGTTGAACTTGAAAAATATTATATTGATCCTGAAAAATGTAACTTCTTTATTGCAATAGATACTGATGAAGATAAAGTTGTTGCAACATCAGCTATACGTAGTTATGATCGTGACTACAATGTTAAAAATAGAACTTATTCAAGAGAACATACAGCAAGTTTCCATAGAGTATTTGTTCACCCAGATTATAGACATTGTAAGATTGGATCTGAACTTGTAGAAAAACTTGAAAATTTCTGTATTGAAAAACATTATAATGAAATCTATCTACATACATCAGAGAAAAGTTATGGTGCATTATCATTTTGGCAGTATAATAATTTTGAAATAACATATGATACTCATGATGATGCTGGAACTATTCATATGGAAAAAGTATTAGTTTAAAATTTTAATTTTTCTATACACCTCTCTTTTTTTTACTATTTTATTTTTAATTTTGAAGATTTTTTTCGAATACTTATTATTTTTTAAAATATGAACCGTAAAGTATAAATATAAAGTTGTAAATATATTATATTGTACTATTTTAAAACAACAAATAATAATATTGTTTAAATTATTATTTTTTACATGCAGGGGTGCCCGAGCTGGCCAAAGGGGGTGGACTTAAGATCCTCTGGCGTAGGCCTACGTGGGTTCGAATCCCATCCCCTGCACTATTTATTAAAAACTTATTTTACATTAATTATTTTATTATATTAACTTCGAATAAATATAAACAATAATAATCTTTATTTTTTATGAATTACATAAACTATTAAAAGATAAATATAAAATTTATAGGAAAGTTGAAATTATGGCAAAATCATCGCAGATAACAGATATTCTTATACTGGGTGTTATTTCAGGAATAGTTGCCCTCCTTACATCACTTCTTGGTGTAAGTGGTACTATTATAGGATCAGTATTTTCATCTATTATCGCAGAAGTACTTAAAAGATACTTTAAAGATCCTGTAACAGATAAAATTTCTGAATATGAAGAAAACCAGAATAAGAACTATGGACAATATGGATATCAAAATGAATATGAAACAGTAAAAAACAATTACTCATATAATACACCAACACAAAAACAAGGATCTTCATCAATAATTACAACAAAAGTATTATTTTTATTCCCTCTTGTTGTTATCTTAATTATTGAATTAATTCACTTCCTTGGAAAAGTTGGAATCATACCAATTGATATATTCTACTCAATTGAATCAATAGCAAACTGGCAACTACTAAAAACAATAGGATATGCACTTATAATTATGGGATTATATCCATTCTTTACAAAAAATCTCAGCTCAAAACATGGTGTACTTCTTATTATTGTAGGACTTATAGAGTTAATGTTTGGATATGGTGATACATTTAACATACCACTTCTTTACATGTTAACAGGTTCACTAAAAGATTACCTTAACATTGCAATTATAATAATGATTCTATATATTATCCTTACAGTACCAGATGAAAAAGCACAAACACAAACTACTACACAAACTTATAGTCCAAGACCACCAAGAGATAACTATCAATACAACAACAATCAACAATATAACAACAACAGATACAATAATAATCACTATAGTAATGATCACATCCAAAATCATAACAATAAATTTACAAATCAAAGACGTAGACATCCAGGAAATAATCAACAACCACAAAATCGTAGAGATACAATTGATGAATATTATGATGAAGATGATTATTACTTCTAGAAATTAGAAAAAAAAGAGAGTTAAATTTTATAATGGGATTTATAGATTTAATTTAAAAATATTTAATAGTAGTGAAGTTTTATCATCTACACCTCACCACCCTAATTTTTTTTATTTTTATTATACAGATAATTTTATTGATTTTCAAGGTATGCTTTTATTACTCCACGACCACTATTTCTAAATGCTCGTGCAACTCCACCTTGACCTAGTTTTATTCCACCAAATATACGTGAAACCATTATCATATATCCATCAAGTTTATATTCATGAAGAAGTTCAAGAAGTACACGTCCTGGTGATCCTACTTCTCCATCATTTCTTGAATCTTCATTATCACCTATAAGTGCTGCATAACAGTGATGTGCTGCTTTTTTATATTTCTTATTATGAATTTTCTGAATTTCTGCTACATCATCATCAAGATTATCAATTTTGTAAAGGTGTGCATAGAATTTTGATTTTCTATCAACTAGTTTTCCTGCAAGTAGTTCTTTTTGCATTTTTTTAGAATTCTCCTATTGTTTTTATTGTTAAGTTTTAATTAATGATTAGTAAATTTTATTTTTATCTGTAACTTTTTTTTTGTTTATGTGGATATTTTTGTTGATTATTATATAAAAATTTAGAAATATATTAAATTAATATAAATAGTAGTACTTAAAGAATGTAAATCAAAAAAAAATATTTTAACAAAATTTTTAATTTATTATATAATCAAAAAGTGAAATCTTATGCCTAAGAATATAAAAAACAATACACTTAAAGAGATCCTAGATATTATTTTATATGAAGCACCATCGACACAAGATGAAATTGCAGATAAATTAAATATTAGTAGACGTTATGTTACAAAGCTTCTTAAACCTCTTATTGATGAGGATATTGTTAAGAAAGCTTATGTTGTTGATCTTAAGAAATTTAATGAAATATCTGAAAATTATGAAACTGAAAATTCTGTTCCTGAATATTCTGGTGAATACTTCATTAAGGAAATGCTTAAGGATATGGGTGAGCAGATTACAAAACAGTTTGAATGGTCATTTAATGCTCTTAAAAATAATGATCTTGAACTTGCCCAGAAAGCTCTTGATGAGGATTTAAATACAAACCAGATGTATAGTAAGATTAAATCTTCTACTGATACTGTTATTTCTCTTGATCCTTATTTTGAATTTAATAATACTATTATGTTTAATGAGATTGCATATGATATGGAACGTATTGGTGATCATATTTGTCATATTCCTAAGTTTGTTCTTGAGGAAAATAAGCCTGTTAGTGAACCTGTTATGGAGGCTCTTGAGCAGATGTATGATATTTCAAATCGTATGTTTAAGAAGGCTGTTAAAAGTTTTATTCGTCATGATTTGAATGTTAAAGAGAAGATGGATCGTTATGAAAGTGAACTTACTAATTATCAGAAACTTGCAACTAAGAAGATAACAAATCAGATGGCAAGTGATGATATTAATAAGAATAATTCTACTTATTTCCTTGTTTTATTTAGAGTTGTTAAGTCATTTGAAAGAATTGGTGATATTTCTATTGAAATTACCGAAGCTGCAAGTCAATTTTATCTTGAAAATAAACATATGTAATATTTGTTTATTTCTCTTAATCTCCCCTATTTTTTAGTTATTTTTTATTTTTAATTTTTTATTGTTTCTTTTTTTGTTTTTAGATTGTTTTTTAATAGTATATATTTTGTTCTCATTTTATGATATTTTGTTATTTTTATGTGAATTTATTTAACTTTATTTTTTATTATATTTCATTATTTTTTGTTTGTTTTCTTTTTTAAGTTTTTTTTATATTTTTTTAGATTTTTTTAAGCTTTTTAATTAGTTTTAGAGCTTTTGTTCACATTATAGGATATGCTACTTTTTAAAATGTTCACTTTTTGGTACACATAAATTCCTATTTTATGAACAAGGTTTTTTCTATGTTCTTATTTTGTGAATTCACAAAATATGTATTATTTCACTAAATATGAACTAAAATAAATATAAGTTCCTAATATATGAACTTTTGTTCCCATATTCACTACCTTTAAATACTCATATCTAAATATCAAATAAACATACCTACCTAACCCCCCTACCTATATACAATAACCTCCCTCCCCATATAAAATTATTAAACAAAAAAAAGCACTCACCACCCACTTTGAATATCACCCATCCCATCACCTCCCCCCCCCTAATTTATTTAAATTTATTTATGAAAAAAAACTAGATTAAAAAGGTACAATGAAAATGAAACAAAAATATAAATTAACAATACTTCTTGCTATTGTATGTCTAATAGCATTATTCATGGTATTTGCACCAGGAGTAGCAAAACATGAAAACATAGCAGTAGTAGGATCATCATCTGTACAGCCAATAGCTGAAAAACTAGCAGAAACATATGATGATGCTCATCCACAATTTGAAATTACAGTACAAGGTGGAGGATCTACAATGGGTCTTAACAGTATCAAAAAAGGCTCAGCACAGATAGGAACCTACTCAACAAAACTCGACGCAAACAAAAATCCAAACATAAAACAAACAAAAATTGCAACAGATGCAATTATTATAATCACAAATAAAGCAAACAAACTTACAGACCTAAGTTCTGAACAACTAAAAGATATCTTCACAGGAAAAATAACAAACTGGAAAGATGTAGGTGGAGAAGATGGAAACATAAACATCGTAACACGTGAAGATGGTTCAGGAACTCGTGACGCTGTAGAAAAACTTGTTCTAAAAGGCGATGACTTCAAAAAAGATGCAATTGTACAAAGTTCAACAGGATCAGTAATAAAAACAGTACAATCAGATCCAAATGCAATAGGATATGCATCACTTGCAGATATCAAAGATGACGATATTAACAAACTTGAAGTTAATGGTGTAAATGCTTCAGAAGAATCAATTAAATCTGGAGATTATGTACTTCAAAGACCATTCTTATTCCTAACAAATACAACACCATCAAATTCAACACAAGAATTTATAGACTGGGTACTTTCAAGTGAAGGTCAACAATATGTTAGAGATCAAGGATTAATACCAATAAACTAAAGGGAAAGGGATAACTAATGGATCATGAATTTAAAGAAAAAATAGCAGAAAGAGGATTACAGATAGTATCTGTAATATCAATTATAATTATCCTTTTAATTATAGGATTTATATTAGTTGAAGCAGCACCAGCAATACAGCAAGTTGGACTTGTTAACTTCATATTTGGAACAGTATGGAACCCAAAAGCTGACCAATACGGAGTATTTACAATGATAATATCATCACTTGAGATGATTGCAATATCACTTATCATTGCAATACCACTAGCTGTAGGATGTGCAATATTTACAACACAATATGCAAACAACACAATGCAGAAAATTATTAAACCTACAATTCAAACACTTGCAGCAATACCATCTGTAATATATGGTTTCTTTGCACTTGTAGTAGTTGTTCCATTTATCAGAACAACATTTAACACAACAGGATTTTCATTAATTGCAGCATCAATCATACTTGCAATAATGATTCTTCCAACAATCATCACCATATCTGAAGATTCAATAAAAGCTGTGCCAGGATCATACAATGAAATATCAACAGCTCTTGGTGCAACAAAATGGCAAACAATTAAAAAAGTAATAATTCCAACAGCACTTCCAGGAATAATGACAGCAATCATACTTGCTATGGGACGTGCAATAGGAGAAACAATGGCTGTAATTATGATTGCAGGAAACGTAGCACAAATACCATCATCAATATTTGACCCAGTACGTTCATTAACATCAAATATTGCACTTGAAATGGGATATGCAATAGACCTACACTACAATGCACTCTTTGCAACAGCAGCAATACTTCTTGTAATAATCATGGTATTAATACTCATAGCAGATTATGTACAAAAGAAAACTAAAATCCAAGGAAGTGGAGACTTATGAATTTAATAGATAGAAGAAAAACAGATGACATAGCAAAATATGTCTTCTGGGGAATTGGAGCACTTACAATAGTTATATTAATTACAATAATTGGATTCATACTTATAAATGGACTTCCACACATATCAATAGAATTCTTAACACAATCACCAAGAGATTTCGGAGCAGAAGGTGGAATCTTCCCTATGATAGTGTCAACTATCTATGTAACATTCTTTGCAGTATTGATTGCAACTCCATTTGCACTAGCTGTAGCTGTATATCTTCACGAATACACAAACAATGGAAAAGTAACACAAGTAATTAGATATTCACTTGAACTTCTTGCATCATTACCATCAATTATCTTCGGGTTATTTGGTCTTGCATTCTTTGTAGAATTCTTAAACCTTGGATGGTGTGTACTTTCAGCATCCCTTACACTTGCACTTATGGCAATACCAACAATAATCAGAACAACAGAAAATGCACTTGATAGTATTCCACAGACATACAAAGAAGCAAGTCTTGGAATGGGTGCAACAAAACTTCAAACAATTATAAAAGTAATAATTCCAGCAGCAATCCCTGGAATTGTAACAGGAGTTGTTCTTGGAATGGCAAGAGCAATAGAAGAAACAGCAGCAATTATGTATACAGTAGGTTCATCAACAGGTGTACCAATCACAGTATTTGATCCTGCAAGACCACTACCACTTCACCTTTACATGCTTGCAACAGAATCAATATCACTTGATAATACATATGCAACAGCAGCTGTACTTATAATATTAATATTAATTATAACAATCACTACAAACTACTTTGTTGAAAGATACTCTAAAAAAATAACAGGAGCACAATAAAATGCAAAATGCAATAGATGTAAGAAATTTAAATACATATTTTAGTAACAAGCAAGTTCTCAAAGACATCAATATTTCCTTTGAGAAAAATACAATCACCTCCCTTATAGGTCCATCAGGTTGTGGAAAATCAACATTCCTACGTACACTTAACCGTATGAACGACCTTGTACCAGGATTTAGAAAAGAAGGAGACATCATCATAGATGATCGTGACATTTATGATCCTAATGTTGATGTTGTAGATCTTAGAAAAAATGTGGGTATGGTTTTCCAGAAAGCTAACCCTTTCCCTAAATCAATTTATGAAAACGTAGCATATGGTCTTAGAGTTCATGGAGAAGAAGATGAAGATAAAATAGAAAAAATTGTTAAAAAAACTCTTAAGGCTGTAGCTTTATGGGATGAAGTAGAAGATGATCTTGAAAGATCAGCATTTAACTTATCAGGTGGTCAGCAGCAAAGACTTTGTATTGCAAGAACAATTGCAGTATCACCTGAAATAATTCTTATGGATGAACCATGTTCTGCACTTGACCCTGTATCTACAATTAAAATTGAAGATCTTATGAATGAACTTAAAAAGAATTATACAATTGTAATTGTAACTCACAACATGCAACAAGCATCACGTGTATCTAAATACACATCATTCTTCTTAAATGGTGAAGTTATTGAAACATCACTTACTGATGAAATGTTCCTCCATCCAAAAGAAGAACAAACTCAAAACTATATTACAGGAAGATTTGGTTAAGTATAAAACTCCAAATCCACTTTTTATATTTTTTTTAATAAAAAATAGAACACTGAAAAAATATACAACACACATTTTAGGAGAAATAACAAATGGAATCACGTCAAAACTATCGTAATAAAATGGATAAAATATACACAGATATTGTAGAAATTAAAGATCAAGTTAATGAAGATTACCTTGATGCAATAAATCTCTTTGAAAACTATGATGATGCAAAATATAACAAGATTGAAAAAAATATTGAGGTAATTATTGATAAAACTGCTCAAATAAATCTTGTTGCAGTAGAACTTCTTGCAACACAACAACCACTTGCTTGTGATTTAATATACATTGAAAACTGCATCAAACTTGCAGATAACTTTAAACGTATAGCAAAACTTACACATAACATTGCACAAATTGCAAATGATATTGATGTAGAAGTTATTCCTGCTGGGCCATTATCAACATTTAAGGTGATGGCCCAGAACGTTGAGAATATGTTAAAAAACAGTATTAACCCATTCCTTAACAAAAATAAGGATGAGTACCTTAAAATTAAAAGCAACGATGATGTTGTAGATGAATACTTTGATCAATTCATAGTTGATGTAAGTGATGCAATGAAAGAAGACTCATCAACAATTAATGCTCTTGTACAATTCTTATTAATTGGAAGATATCTTGAAAGAATTGCTGATAGATCAGAAGATATGGCATTACTATCACTTGAAATTGAAGTATAGATTTGTAATCTAGAATATCAAAATTCATAAAAAAAATTAATAAATACAAAAAATTCAATCCAAAATATATATAATTTAAATAAGTAACGCATTATACCCTTTTTTGTGGTGGATAGTTTTATTCTTTTAGTTGGAAAGGTAAAAAAATAATAAAAATAATATGATTGGTAATTAATTCTTAAAAATAATCCACCACTACTAATTTCTTTTTTTTATAATAGATTAGTTTCTCTTAGAAAAAATATTAATTGTAGATATTTCCTTTTTTTTAATATTGAATCTATTTTTTCTATATTTGATAATTTTTTCTTTATATTAATATTATACTTTTTCTAAGATACAATATAACCCATAATATTTAACTAGATCATTGATTAAATTAGTAGTTTTACATATAACTTATTAAATAATAAAAGATTATTTTAAAAAAAAGTAAGGAGGTTAATAATTTAGTGTTTTATTCATCTTTAAGTATTGCTGTTGCACGTCTTGCAGCCCAACATTGAACACAAATTCCAACAGGAAGACCTGCTGTATGTGTGTCTGCAAGTTCAATATTAACACCAAGAGTAGTTGTTTTACCACCAAGTCCCATAGGACCAATACCTGTAGCATTTGCAATATCTAGAAGTTCATCTTCAAGTGTTGCAAGACGTTCATCAGGATTTATCTCATCAATAGGTTTAAGTAATGCTTTTTTTGCAAGTTTCATAGCCATATCTGATGATCCACCAATACCTACACCAATAACTGTAGGTGGACAAGGTTTACCACCTGCTGCAACTATTGTATCTTTAAAGAATTCCTTAATTCCTTCTACTCCATCACCAGGAAGTAACATTGCAAGTTTATTGTTGTTTTCTGAACCAAATCCTTTAGGGAATATTGTAATTTCAAGTTCTGGTTTATCTGATAATTCAACATTTATCTGTGGAATATCTTTACCAATATTTATACCACTGTTTTTACGTGTAAATGGATCTACAACATTTGGTCTTAGTGGTGTTTCTGCTGTTGCCTTTTTTACACCATCAATAATTGCCTGTTGTAAGTTTTCAACTTCTACATTTCCAAGTTTTATGAAAACTATTGGAAGTCCTGTATCTTGACACATAGGAATTGAATTTTCCTCAGCAATATCTATATTTTTTAGTACAGATTCAATATTTAATTTTGCTATTTCATCTTCTTCAATTTCATATGCATTTTGAAGTGCATTTTTAATGTCATCTGGTAGAATTAATGCAGCTTGTTTGTATAATTCATATACTGTGTTTGTAATAACTTCTTGTTTTATCATCTAAAATTAATACCTCCGAAAAAGTAGATTAAGTATTATTATAATAATTATTTTTTTATACTATTATGTATCTTTATAATTTAAAACTAAAATAATTTATATAAAAAAAAATATTCTAAAAAAAAGTAAATTCATATTAAAAAAAAGAAAAAAAAGTAAAAGAGAAGAAAGAGAATGTAGAGAAAAAAATATTATCTATATTTCCTTAACAACCACAATGGCAGTCACATTCATCTTCTTCATCATCAAGTAAACCTAGTTCACGACTTTGTTCATCAACAAATTGTTGAATGAAAGCAATTTCTGCGTCACCTAAGTGTTTGAAACGTTTTTGTACTTTTAAGTATTCTTCTACTGGTTTTTTATCTTTAGGTTTTACAGTGATGTTAAGCATTCCATGATCAATTTCATATAAGATCCATGAATGTGTATCTACTGCAAGTTTTCCTAATTTAATTGTTTTTTCAGGAGCATAACCCCATCCTGTTGCACATGGTTGTAATACGTGTATGTATGCAGGACCTTTGATTTCTGATGCTTTTTTAACTTTAGCCATTAAATCTTGTGGGTGTGATACACATGCTGTTGCAACGTATGGAATTCCGTGTGCTGCCATGATCATTGCCATGTTCTTTTTAGGTTTATCTTCACCGAAGCTCTGTTTACCTGCAGGTGTTGTTGTTGTAGATGCACCAAATGGTGTTGAACTACTTCTTTGAATACCTGTGTTCATGTATGCTTCGTTATCATAACATATGTATATGATATTTTGTTGTCTTTCCATAGCACCTGATAATGATTGCATACCAATATCAGTTGTACCACCGTCTCCACCGAAAACTACAACTGTTGTATCTTCTTTTCCTTGAGCTTTTAATGCTTCTTCTACTCCACTTGCTACAGCAGGAGCATTTTCAAATGCTACGTGTATCCATGGAATTTCCCAGGAAGTTTCAGGATAAGGTGATGTAATTACTTCAAGACATCCTGTAGCTGATACTGCTACTGTGTTTTTTCCTAATGCTTTAAGAGCAAGTCTTGCTGCTATTGTTGCTCCACATCCAGCACATGCTCTGTGTCCTGATGCTAAATATTCTGTTTTATCTATATCATCAATCATCATATCTATCTACTCTTTTAAACCTATCCATTCTATATCTTTTGTTGGATTTTCTGTTTTTGTTATAATTTCTTCAATGTCTGAAGGTTTTATGTCACGTCCACCTAATCCAATAATATATCCGTATGTTTCATTGTCAACTGCAGCTTTTACATCTGTGTATAATGCTCCACCTGCTGAGAATGATATATCTTTATCAAGAACTGCAAGTCTTGCATCTCCAACTGCTGCTTTTAATGCTTCTTTTGGGAATGGTCTGTATGATCTTACACGTATAAGACCTACTTTGTTTCCTTTTTCTCTTTGTTCATCAATTACATCTTTAATTGTTCCACAAATTGAACCCATTGCAAGGAGAATTATTTCTGCATCGTCTGATTTATATTCTTCAATAAGACCATATGTTCTTCCGAATTTTTCTCCGTATTCTGCACCTACTTCTGTAATTACTTCTTTTGCATTTTCCATTGCTTCTTCAACTGCATATCTTAATTCAAGATAGTAGTCAGAATCTGCAAGTGTACCCTGTGACATTGGATTTTCAGGGTCAAGTGAAAAGTGTGTAATTTCATATTTTGGTAGGAATGAATCTACTTCTTCTTGTGATAATACTTCTACAGGATCTACTGTGTGTGTAAGGATAAATCCATCAATACATACCATTACAGGTAATGATACTTTTGTATTTTCTGCAATTTTATATGCTTGTAGGATTGTATCGAATGCTTCTTGTCCTGTTTCTGCATAAAGTTGGATCCATCCTGAATCTCTTTCTGAGATTGAATCTTGTTGATCGTTCCAGATGTTAATTGGTGATGATAATGCACGGTTTGCATCTGCCATTACAATAGGTACTCTCATACCTGCTGCTGCAAATACTGGTTCATGCATGTATGCAAGACCTTGACTTGATGTTGCTGTAAATACACGTACACCTGTTGCTGCTGCTCCTATTGCTGCACTCATTGCACTGTGTTCTGATTCTACTCTTATGTAGTTTGCATCTAATTCTCCATCTGCAACATAATCTGCTAATTTTTCAGATATTTTAGTTTGTGGTGTAATTGGATATACTGGGATAACACTAGGTTGTGCTTTTTTTACTGCTTCTGATACTGCTTCTGCAGATGATATAACTTTTACTACCATTTTATTCCCTCACCATTTCAATTGCTTTTACTGGACATTCTTCTGCACAAATTCCGCATCCTTTACAGTAGTCATAATCTGAGTCAAAGTTTGTATCTATACATCCATCTGGACAAAATAGGTAACAAATACCACATGAAATACATTTATCTTTGTCTGCTACTGGTTTAAATGTTCTCCAACTTCCAGTTTTATTTTTTCTTGTGCTTCCTGGTTCTTTTACAGCTGCGCCTACTGATACCATTTTCTCTATCTCCTTATTCTATACATTTTTCATAGATGTATTCAACAGCTTTTACGTTTTTATCTGCTACTTTTCCTTTAAATGTATCTTTTACGATTTTAACAAGTGAATCTATTGATACTACACCTGTTTTTGCAGATAAGAATCCTAACATTGTTGTATTTACAATGTCTCTTCCTAATATATCAAGTGCTATTCCTGTTGCATCTACTGTGTGTACGTCTACATCAGTTATGGAATCAATTGCATCTCTTTTTGTGTTTACTAATACTGCACCATTGTCTTTTTGAATTCCTGATGTTAAGTTTACTACATTTGCTAATGTTTCATCAAGTACTACAACATATTGTGGGTTGTAGATTTGATATCGTCTTCTGATAGGTTCATCACTAATTCTTGCAAATGCTGTTACTGGTGCACCTCTTCTTTCTACTCCGAATGATGGGAATGCTTGAGTGTATTTACCTTCCTCAAAAACTGCTTTTGCTAATATTTCAGCAGCTGTAACGGATCCTTGACCCCCACGCCCATGAAATCTTATTTCAATCATTAACTTTTTTCCTCCAAAAACTCATCTTTTTATATTATTATAATAAGTATAATAATTTATACCATCTTATATATAAAAAGTCTCTTTTGATGTAATAATTTTTTAATACATACTAATAATTAATAATGTTAAATCATTACCTTTTTAATTAATAATGTTAAATCATTATGTTTTATATTATACTTTCTATGTTATATTATATTTATATTAGTAGTATAATTTTTAATTTAGAAAATTTAAATAAAATATTAATAAGTAAAAATTGAATTTCTAATGCTGTGAAAAATAAAATACTAAAAAAGGTGGAATATCATATGAAAATACTTATAATAACAGGACAACTTGCAACACCAATTATTAAAGAAAATCTAAAAAACTATGAAAAACATGACATATACATTAAAACTCTACCAATGCAAATTGCAGCATTTATAACAGTCAAACAAATAAAATACTACCTAGATAATGAAAAAATACTTCATTCAATTAATGGATGTGAAGATATTATATATACAGATGTTGACATGATCATAACACCAGGACTTATACAAGAAGATGTAGCATTACTTAATGAATTAATATCAATTGAAACATATAAAGGTCCAACAAATGCAGCAGACATAGAATTTACACTCGACATAATAGGTGATGTTGAACTTTCAACAAAAAAACCTGCAAATATACTCATACGACAAAGACAATATGAAAGATCAATGCAACTAATAGAAGATGCAAATAATATTGAAAAACACATAGAACTTCTTAAATCTAGTGCAAATACAATGATAGGAAATATTCCAACAGGACTTGATTTTCCAATGCGTATACTTGGTGAAATTGCAAATGCACCAACACTAAGTGATAATGAACTACTAGATCGTGTTGCATACTACATAGATAGTGGTGCTGACATGATAGATGTAGGATTACATGCAGGTGGAAACGATCCTGAAATGGCATATCATCTAGTTAAGACAATTAAGGATAACTTCAATGATGATGTTACAGTAAGTATTGATACACTAAATCCATCTGAGATAAAAAGAGCACTTGATGCTGAAGCAGACCTAGTACTTAGTCTTGATCATGGAAATTATATGAAGATAAAAGATGAAATAAAAGCACATAATGTGAAGGCTGTGATACTTCCAACAAATTATTCAAAAAATATCATACCAAAAACACCAAAAGAGAAAATTGACTCATTAAATAAACTTGACATGTTATGTAGTGATATTACAACGATTGCAGATCCCCTACTTGATCCTATAAATAGTCCATCACTTAGTGAATCAATAGTTACATGCTATGAATACAGACGACAAAACCCAGAGAAATTACTATTTTTTGGTGTTGGAAATGTAACAGAACTACTTGACTGTGATAGTAATGGTGCAAATGCAGTACTTGGTGGTATTGCAATGGAACTTGGTGTGTCAATTCTTTTTACACCAGAGGCAAGTCTTAAGACAAAATCAAGTATATGTGAACTTAAAGTAGCATCAAATATGATGTATGTTGCAAAAGAGAAAAACACCATACCAAAAGATGTTGGAATTAATCTCATAAAATATAAGGATTCATATAAAAAAGATGATCTTCAAATTGATACAACAGATATTCCAGAGATAAAAGCTGTAGCTGATGGTAAATTTATTCCAGACTATAAGGGAAGTTTTAAGATAATAGTTGAAGATAACCTCATAAAAGCAGTACTATTTAAAGATTATGAAAAGTCTGCTGTAATAACAGCTACAACAGCACAAGCAATATATGAAGAGATTCTAAGGCGTGACCTTATAAGTCGTATTGAACATGCAGCATACCTTGGAATGGAACTTCAAAAGGCAGAATATGCACTTAAGCTTAAAAAACAATACATCCAGGATTTTCCATTATTTGACTGATATTTATAAAAATTGAAATATAACAAATTATAGAAATATAAAACAGTATATAATAGTTTTAGAATAATTAACTTAAAACTTCTAAAAGAAAAATGTTTTTTTTAAATTTAACATAAAAAGGGGAAATAAATAAATTGACAGAAATTGTTTGCACACAATGTGGAAGTAAACATGTTGTAATTAATAGAAAATACAATGGACAGAAACTTTGCAGTAGTTGTTTTAGAAAATCAATAGAAAAACAAGTTCTAAAAACAGTGAAAAAAGAAAAACTAGTAACAAAAAATGATAAAGTACTAGTTGCCCTATCTGGTGGAAAAGATAGTGTTGCACTCCTTAAGATACTTAATATTCTAAAGGAGAAAAATATCATAGAACTTGAAGCATTAACTATAGATGAAGGTATTGCAGGATACAGACAAGAAGGTGTACGTATTGCAAAAGAAACCACTGCTAAACTTGGAATAAAACATCACATTGTATCATTTGAAGATAAATATAACTTTACAATTGATAAGATTATGGAGTTACAAAAAAAGAGTGATAACCCACAACATGCATGTACTTATTGTGGAGTTTTCAGACGTCAAATATTTAACCAGATAGCACGTGATATTGGAGCAACAAAACTTGCAACAGGACATAATCTTGATGATGAAGTACAAAGTATTGTTATGAACTACCTTGAAGGTAACATAAATAACATGGTACGTATAGGATATAAAACAGAATCATCAGATGAAAGATTTACACAGAAAATTAAGCCACTACGTAAGATTCCTGAAAAAGAAATAGGACTCTATGTACTTGAAAGTGGATTTGAAGTGCACTTTGATGGATGTCCATATGCACATGAATCATTCAGAATGGAGATAGGTGACTTTATTCGTGAAGCAACACTTAAACATCCAACAATAATGTATTCAACACTTAATGGATTTGAGAAAATAAAACCTGCAATTAAAAAAGAATATCTACAACAACAAAAAGGCAGTGCAAATAAAACATGTAAAAAATGTGGAGAACCATCATCAGCAGATATTTGTAAATCATGCAAATTCCTAGATGAAATATATGAACAACTCGGAGATGAACAATAAAATGCAGATAAAACTAGTAAATAAAAAAGATGTAAAACAATTAGAAGTAGATGAAAATACACAAGTTAAAGATGTACTAAAATCTGAGGAAATTCCTATAGAAACAGTTGTAGTAAAAGTAAATGGACAAACTGTTACAGAAGATGAAGTATTATCAGATAATGATGAAATGGAAATAATAAAAGTAATATATGGAGGATAAATATTTTCTCTCCATAAGAACCCTTTTTTTATAGAATGACCTTCTCTTATTTTTTAGAATTTATTTTATACCTATTTTTTTTATTATTATATTAATTTTTTAAGATCTGATATAAAATCATTAATATGTTCTTCTTTTACATGTGGCATTAAAACTATACGTAGTGCATGTGGATATTCAGATACTGAAATATTCCATCCCATATCCTCAAGCTGTTTTTGTAATATGTCAACATCAAGGTGTTCTACATAAAATGATATTAAGTTAAGTTCTGGTTTTCGTACAATGACACCTTCAATTGAATCTAGTTTTTCATATGTGTATTTTGTAAGTTCCATTGCATTATCTACAATTTCTTTATATCCACTAAATCCATAATACTTAAGAAGACTCCATATTGCAGCTGTTGATGCACCACTACGTGTACCAACAATTGTTGTCTGTTCATCTTTTGTAAGATATGGAGTTTTAACAGCAAGCTTTTTAAGGTGTTCTTTATTTCTAAATATTATTCCACCAGAAGGTATTGGTGCAAGACCCATCTTGTGTGGATCAATAGTAATTGATGATACACCACGACATTTAAAGTCAAATAATATTTCATCATCCCTATCATAATTTAGAAATGGAATAACAAAACCACCAAATGCTGCATCAACATGAAGATATACATTGTTTCTATATGCAATTTCAGATATTTCTTCTATATCATCTACATAACCTAACTCAGTAGTACCAGCAATTGCAACAATAGCCATGGTATTTTCTGTAATTAATTCTTCAAGCTTTGATGTATCAATTTTATAATCCTCATTTAATGGAACATATACAGGCTTAAGTGAAAGCATAGATATGATCTTTTTAAATGAAAAATGAGCAGACTTAGGCAGTATAATTTCAGGTTTAACACCTGGATGTTTCTCTTCAAATATATATTTCGCAGCACACATTGCTGTAATATTTGCCTCAGTTCCACCAGTTACAATATGTCCACAAGCATCATTAAGGTGAAGAAGATTACCTATCATATTAATAACCTCACCTTCAAGTAAAGTAGTGCCTTTAAACAATCCAGGATCACCAAGATTAGATTCACTAAACATACGATAAGCACGCATACCAACACTATCAGGCTCAGTACACATAGAACCTAAAATACGACCAGAGGAATAATCCATATCCAACTCCTTAAACTCCTCAAGATCTGAAAAAACATCATCAATACACTTTCCATTAAAATCCATAAACAAATCAACCCTCCAAAAATTACTACTAAAAAAAAATAAAAGTTTATTAATGAATCATAAAAAAATAGAAAAAAATCTACCATTATAATAAAATATCTATAACTATTAATAAAAAAGCATTATTATAATTTCCATAAAAAAAAGAAAAAGATGGTGAAAAAATTATATATACTAATTATTCCAAATAAAATCAATTAGAAGAATTACCTCCACCAGAAGAATTTCCACCACTTGAAGATCTACCAGATGATTTACCACTACTGCTAGAACTAGACTTTTTACTACTACTAGTACTTTGTTTATTATTATCTTCTGAATTAGATGTTGATACTTGTTTTGTTACAACTTTTGTTTTTGTAACAGTATTTACTTGTGTTGTTGTTTCATTATCTGCTGTAGTATTATTTGAATCATCAACTACTAGTTGTTGTTTTAGTGGTGTGACATTTAATGATTTAAGAATATGTCCTATTACATTTTCATTTGCTGTTTTAATAAGAACATTTTTTCCTGAATAATTTCCATAAAAACTATACACTTCAGAATTTGAACAATTATATGAAAATCCATCTTTTGATTTCATACTTCCTGTTTGTATAGAATTTTTCTGTTGTATAAATGTATCATAATCAGATGCAGTAGTATTATCTGTTGTATTTTCATCACTACTTACTTGATTATATACCATTATTGTTAGATTATTTTTTGAATCCTCATAGATATGATAATTAGGTGATACTTCCTTAACTGTTACATTTTCATCAGGAACTTCACATACAACACCATCAATTGTAACATTTTTATATGATGTATGATCACCCATTGAAAATACCACAGCAACTGATGCAACAGCAATAACTGCAACAATAACTATCAAAGCTACAATATTTTTCTCACGAATTTCTATTCCTCCTTAGATATTAAAAAAAGGTAAAAGGTGAAGAATTATTTACCACCAATCTTCATCAACAGGTTCTGGTGGTTCTGGTGGTTCTGGTGGTTCAGGTTTTGGAGTATCATTATCTTTTTTATCATTATCAGAATCTTTTACATGTACTACTTTTGTTTTTGTTACAACTTTTGTATCTGTGGTTGTTGTGTTGTTGGTATCGTTTGTATCATTTGCTGCTATTTGTGGTTGTAGTGGTGTTACTTGTAGTGATTTTAGTATGTGTACTATTACATTTTCATTTGCTGTTTTTATAAGTACATTTTTGCCTGAGTAGTTTCCATAGTAGCTATATATGTCATTGTTTGTTTTGTTAAATGACATTCCTTCTTTTGACATGGAACTTCCTGTTTGTACTGAGTTTTTCTGTTGTATGAATTGATCTTCATAATTTGTAGTGTTTGTTGTGTTGTTATCATCTGTTTGTGTTTGGTTTTCTATTTGATTATATACTATTATTGTTAGGTTATTTTTTGGATCTTCATAGATGTGGTAGTTTGATGCTACTTCTTTTACTGTTATATTTTCTCCATTATCTGGTACTTCACATACTACTCCATCAATTGTGACGTTTTTGTAGCTGTTTGATGATGTAATGTAGAATATTCCAGCTATTGATGCAACAATTATTACTGCAACTATTACTATGAGTCCTAGAATGTTCTTTTCACGCATAATTCTATTTCCCCTATTTTTTAGTTTAATTGTTATATAATATTTTTATTATTTGAAGTATTTATAAAAATTAGTAATTTTAATTAATTTATAGCTAAATTAGAGCTATTAAAATAAGAGTTTTTAAAATTATGTTGTTTGAAAAAAAATAATGAAAAATTAAAAAAAATGGGTGGTGAAGAGTGTTTGTGTACTTATTCATTTCTTAGTGCTTTTTTTGCAGCGTTAAGCATAATTTTCTTTTCTACTTTTGCTACAAGTTTTCTGATTGTTTCTACTGCATCTGTGTTTGCTGAGATACTGTCTATTCCTGCTTCTACTAGTTTTTCAACTATTTCAGGTTTACTTCCTGCTTGTCCACAGATACTTGTTGTTACTCCTGCTTTGTTACATTTTTCAATTACACTTACTAGTAATTTGAGTACTGCAGGGTGTGCTTCTGTGTAGTGTTTTGCTACTAATTCATTATTACGGTCTAATGCTAATGTGTATTGTGTTAGATCGTTTGTTCCGAAGCTTACAAAGTCAAGTCCTTCTTCTATGAAGTCTTCGATGATTATTGCTGCTGCTGGTGTTTCTACCATCATACCAAAGTCTACATCTTTGTGTGGTTCAAGTCCTACAGATCTTGCAATTTCTTTTGCTTGACGAAGTTCTTCTGGTTTGTGTAGTAATGGAAGCATTACTCCTATATTTGTATATCCTTCTTCGTGGAGTTTTTTGATTGCTTTGAATTCTGCTTTTAGAATATCTGGCTGATCAAGTTCACGTCTAATTCCTCTCCATCCAAGCATTGGGTTTGCTTCATCAGGTTCGTTTTCTCCACCTTCAAGTGTTTTGAATTCATCTGTTGGTGCATCAAGTGTTCTGTACCATACTGTTTTTGGATAGAATACATCTACTACTTTGAGGATGTTTTCAACGAGGATGTTTACAAGTTCATCTTCACGTCCTTCATCTATGTATTTGTATGGTACTGTTCCTGTTGCAAGCATCATGTGTTCTGTTCTGAGAAGTCCTACTCCATCTGCTCCTGTTGCATATGCTTTTTGTGCTGCTTCTGCCATACTTACATTTACTTTTACATCTGTAACTGTAACTAGTGGTGCTGCTGCTGCAACTGGTGCTGCATTTTGTGTTTGTTCTTCTTTTGATGCTGAAAGTTCTCCTTCATATACAAGTCCTTTTTTACCATCAATTGTTACTTTTGTGTTTTCTTCAAGAACTGATGTTGCTTCTCCTGTTCCTGATACACATGGAATTCCAAGTTCACGTGAGATAATTGCTGCGTGACATGTTACTCCACCTTCATCTGTTATGATTCCATTTGCTCTTTTCATAGCTGGTACCATATCAGGTGTTGTCATGGTTGTTACTAGTATATCACCATCAAGGATTTTGTCAAGTTCATCAAGTTCTTTAATTATTTTAACTGTACCTGATACTAAACCTGGACTTGCTCCAAGACCTCTTGTAATAATTACTCTTTCTGAATCATCTAATGATTGGTTGTTGAGTTCTTCATCTATATTATCAAGTGTTGTAATAGGTCTTGCTTGTAACATGTAAACATTTCCACCTTCAATACCCCATTCTGTATCCATTGGAGCATTGTAGTGTTTCTGGATTTTACGTCCAAGATTTGTGAGTTTATCAATATCACTGTTACTTAATACTCTTTTATCAACCATATCTTCTGGAACTTCAACTTGTACTGTTGCACCAGTTTCTGGATCTTTTTTAAACATGGTCTTTTTAGAGTTTATTTTATATGAAAGTATTTCATCAGATTCTTTGTCATAACGACATGTATCTGGTGTAACTGTTCCTGATACAACTCCTTCTCCAAGTCCCCATGCTCCTTCTATGAGCATTTGTTCTTCACCAGTTGATGGTTCTGCTGTAAACATTACACCTGCTTTTTCTGAATCTACCATTTGTTGTACTACAACTGCAATTAATACTTCAGAATGATCAAAGTCATTTTCTACTCTGTAAAATATTGCTCTTGCTTCAAAAAGTGATGCCCAACATTTACGTACATTAATAAGAACATCTTCAACACCAGCAATGTTAAGGTATGTTTCTTGTTGTCCTGCAAATGAAGCATCTGGTAAATCTTCTGCTGTAGCAGATGATCTGATAGCTACAACTGCATCTTCAATATCTACATCAAGACATAATGCATTGTATGCTTCGATAATTACACGTTGTAAATCATCAGGAATTTCTGTTGTTATGATTAATTCTTTAATATCATCTGATACTTTGTTAAGTTGTTGTGTATCATTGATGTCAAGACCATCTAACATTTCAATAATTTTATCTTCAATTCCTGTTTTTGTTATGAATTTATGATAGGTTTCAGAGGTAATTACAAAACCTGGTGGTACTGGAATTCCAGCATTTGTTAATTCTCCAAGGTTTGCACCTTTACCTCCTGCTACAGGAATATCATCCTTACCTAAATTTCTAAAAAATTCAACATAGTTCATTGATAACACTCTTCTTCATTATTTTTTTGTTGTATAATATTATATACTATATTTTTAATTCTGTAATTGTATTTATGGAGTTTATATCATTTATTAAATTTCATAGAAAATATATTAAAAAAAAGTAGTAAAATGGATTATATAAAAAAAGAAGGTGAATTTAGAGTTAAAATCTTATTCAAAATTCTTTTAATATAGAAAATAATATTTAATCTTCGTATATGCTATGATAATCCATTATCTTCTTTTTATATAATTTCTAAAAGAAAAATTATAATTAAATAATTTTCTTATATTTAGAATTGAACAAGATCTTGTCCTTTGTCTACAACTATTCTGCAGCTTACAGGTAATTTCATACCTGCTCTGTTAAGTGCAACTTTTGCTTTTTCAAAGTCTTTTGCATTAACATAAGCTGTGATAATTTTTTGGTTTGCACGTACTAAAGCTTCTGAACTTACAGCTTTACCGAAAGCTCCTCTCATTCCGCTCTGTACCCTATCTGCACCTGCACCGGTTGCCATTGGGTTTTCACGTACAATGTGGTGTGGGTATGTTCTGATTTTTAATCTGTATCCCATTTTACCTGTTGTTCTTTGTAAGTATCTGTTAGCTGCAATCCTTGCTGCTTCTAAAGAATTGTGTGATAAGTGGGTGTGTTCTTTAACTTCTAATGTAACTTCTAATGGGAAGTCTTCTGATAAATTTCCCATATCGTATTGTACAATTTTTGATGATGGGATTTTTCTAATATAATCTTTTCTTGTGTATGGTCTTACCATTGATTTTTCCTCCTGATTAATAAAAAATAATATAAAAAAAACCTTTCCTAATGTATCAACATCAAATGATGTAATCTATTAATTTTATCTTAAGGTAAAAAAAACTTTTCTTTCTTCTCTTTTAATATTTGAAAAAGATTTTTTTAAATATAATTTGAACATGAAAACAATAATTCATGAAATTATAATATACTAGTTTATGTTATGTTTTAGATATTATATAAAAATAGTGTTAATTTTTAAAATAATTACTAAAAAATTACCTTAATATTTTCACATAGATATTAAAAATAAAATTTATCTATCTAGAAAAAAATACACTAAGTATATGAAAATAAAAACTAAAATAACATTCACATATAACAATGAAAAATATGCTAAAATTGCATATGATAGTCTTTATCCTGATAATGAAGGTTTTCTTGATGCACATGTTGATAAAAATAAGCTAATATGCTACATTGAAAATGAGAAAATAACAACTGTGCTAAATACAATTGAAGATCTCATCCACTGTGAAAAAGTTGTGGAAATGACATCAGAAATTGTATAATAATTCAAAAAAAAAGAAGATCCAAATAAATTGGTCTTTAACCACCAATCTATCTTATTTTTCCCCCTTTTTTTATAAAAGCTTGTGTATCTATTCTTCGTCTGCTAATTTTTCAGGAACATCTTCTGCTGCTTCAGCATCTGCTTCTTCTTCTTTAGGTTCTTCGTATTCATCTACGAATTGAACTTTGTCTACACCTTCGATGTTTGTGTATGCTTCTCTTGCAACTCTAAATTTGGATAATGTTACATCTTGAACTGATCTTTGTTCAAATCCTGCGAGTTGATCGAGTTTAATTTTTGCTACTCCATCTTCAATTGTGATTTCTGTTTTTTCTAAATCAAGGTTTGGATTTCCGTAGTATACTTCAATTAATCCTTTGATTTTTTCTTCATCATCATCAATTGTGTCTACAATTTCAATTTCATATTCAATATCTTTACCTGCAAGTTCATGGTTGAAGTCTACTCTTACACGTCCACCATCGATTGTTCTTACAACACCTGTGTTTCCTTGGAGGCTGATTGGCATACCAACAAATGGTCTGATGTTTTGTTTTTTAAATTCTCTCATTGGAATTAATTGAATAAGACTTGGGTCTCTTTTACCGAATGCTTCTTCTGCTGGTATTTCTACTGTTTTTTTATCTCCTACATCAAGTTTTTTGATTTCATCGTGGAGTTTTGCAATAAGTTGTGTTGAACCTACAGCAAGAACCATTGGATGGTAGTCTTTTTGTTCGTTTTTAATTCCTGCTTCTTCTGCTACTTCTTCGTATGTTGTATCAAATACATCTCCTGTAGCTTTTACTCTTCCTGTGTAATTTAATTTTATAAAATCGTTTTCATCTATTGGCATTCTATTGCTCCTATTAAATTATTATTTTTTAAATTAAGTTTGAACTTATTTAAAACATCTTTGTTTTTATATCCTAAAACTCGTATTTTTTGTGGATAATTATTAATATATTTATGTATTTCATTCTTTAAAATAGGTGCCTCTAATACACTTAAAATTCTCTGTTTTCTATGCTTACTAAAACCATATGTTATACATTCATTTAGTGCATCTATACTACTAAATGGTCTGTTTTCCATGATATTTTTCACAGTCACATCATCCATTAGTGTAAGTTGAGATAATTTTGCCTCATCATAATTATTTGCAACATCTAAAATTAATTTCTCACATCTTACATCATGTAGAGGTGCTCTATTTTCTTCTACTTCAGATTTTAAAACATTGATTGTTTCATCTGGAAGCATGTCACTAAGTTCATCAAATCGATTTTCTGATACTTTCTGACGTATAATTGTTCCACTTACATTTTCTAATCTAGGAATAAAAATAAATTTGTTTTTATAATCAAAGTCAACCTTTGTTAATGATTTTGAAAGAGAAACAATAACATAATCATCATTATGTAGTTTTCCCTCAAGCAACACCTTTTTATCTTCCATTCGAATTATCTTATATGGTTTTGGTGCAACTGCTATACCATTATTTATGGTATCAAGTATTATTTTAAATTTAGGGTCATTACTAATATATCCTCTTGGAATATAATCAGCATTTAATGCCTTAAACATCTTAGCAAGACAAAGTGAATATTGACCAGATCCCATAACCCCCATAGGTGGACCTTCAACTACAATATCTGCACCAAGCGAAACTGCAATTTCAGCCCTCTTCTGGCGTGTAAGTATGTATGGAAGACCACGACCATTTCTTTCAAAAAGACCTGGAATAACAGCTACAAATAAAGCTTCAGGATGAAGTCGTTTTGATTCATTCATACAATACATATGTCCATTATGCATAGGAGAATACTCTGTAAAATCTGCAATAACAGGATATATATTCTTATTTGATGTATATTCTATCTTCTCAGAATTTAAATCCTTATAAAAAGTTTCCATATCTTCTAAAATTATCTTCTCAGCAAAATCTGAAATATCCATTTTTCCTAATAACTCCTAAATTATAAATATAAATTATCAAAAATGATACTATACAATACTATTAGTTAGAAGTAATTATAATAAATAACTTATAAAAATAAGAAAAAATATCATAATAACAACAAATACCTAGAAATAACAAATGGGGTTGTGGATAGAAATGGGAAATATCATACTTAAAAACTGTAAAATGATAGATAATGAAGTTGTAAATATCATAGTAGATGATGGAAAAATAAGTTCAATTAAAAAAACATTAAAAACATCAGATACAACAACAGATAACATAATAGATATAAAAGAAAACATCATAATACCAGGACTTATAGATACACATGTACACCTAAGAGATCCAGGACTAACACATAAAGAAACATGGACTACAGGATCACAAGCAGCAGCAAATGGTGGATATACAACAATTGTAGATATGCCAAATACAATACCAAAAACAGATACATATAAGGCATTTAAAGATAAACAAGAAAATGCATTAAAACATTCATATACAGACTTTGCACTAAATGCTGGTGTAAAAACAAAAAAAGATGTAGATGAAATACTAACACTAAAACCTGCAGCATATAAAATATTTATGGACTTACATGACAACAGTCAGCTTGATGAAATGTTTAGCTACATTCAAGATACAAATAAGCCACTACTACTTCACTGTGAAGATAAAACACTAGTTGACTATAACATAAAAACACTAAGTGCAGATGCTAAAAATGATATGAAACTTACAACATACTCCTATGCAAGAAGTGCAATGGCAGAATTCATAGCAGTAAATCGTGCAATAGAACTTGCAAAGAAATATAACATACAACTTCACATCTGTCATCTAAGTTGTCGTGACACATTTGAACTAGTAAATGAGGCAAAAAGTAAGATTAACATAACAGTTGAAGCAACACCACATCATCTATTTTTAGATAATGAAACATACAACACATATGGAATGCGTGCAAAAACAAATCCTCCACTTCGTGATAAAAATCATAACATAACACTAACTAATTTACCTGATATAGATTCAATAGGAACAGATCATGCACCACACACACTAGAGGAAAAAGATAAAAATACATGGACTACAGCATCAGGAATACCAGGACTTGAAGTAACACTTAAACTTCTACTAACAGAGGTAAATAATGGAAATATCACACTAAAAGATGTAGTTGAAAAGACAAGTACAAATCCTGCAAAGATATTTAACATGAAAAATAAGGGAGAAATAAAAACAGGATATGATGCAGACTTCACTATAGTAGATATGAAAAAATCTGGAAAAATAGATGTAGATGAATTTAAAACAATGGGAAAATACACACCATTTGAAAATAGAGAATATACTGGATCAAATATTATGACAATAAATCGTGGAAACATAATAGCAGATATGCAAGATGTCTATAAATATGATGCAAAATACATCTACTAAAACTAGAACTTAAATTCCCCACCCTACATAACACCCTTTTTACTATTTATCTTTTTTTTATTTAGTAGATTAAGTATTATTATAAAGTAGAAATTATTTTAGAAAGAATTTTATTAAAAATTAGAAAATTAAATATTGAAAAATTAGTTTTAAAATTTATTTAGAAAAAGAATTATTTTTATTTTTAAAAAAATGTTTTAAAGAAAAAAGAGTATGAATAGATTTTATCTAATTCATAAATCATGTGATCTATAACTACGTAAAGTTTCTATATTAGATAAGCAGTGCAGACCGATTCCTTGTCTACCTGAGGTAATACAGGTCCGTATCTTGCCTACTTTTACTTATAAAAATCTTTTTTTGTATACTAAATGAATTAAACCTGTCAGATCATAAGTATGTCGTAAGATTTAATGCCATATTAATATATGAAACAACTAAGTTTCACGTAATAATATTTCATAGTCATTACTATTAAATGTAACCTAATATTACTCTTTGTTTTTCTAAAGCATTTTTGAATTTATAACTTATTACAGTAACTCAACTTATAAAGCTGGGTTGATTAAGTCACGTTCTCCACTAGGCATGAACTCTCTTACTGCACCTTTTGCGATACATTTTCTTGGGTGTGCCCAATCGAAGTCAAGCATCTCATCTGCGAATGCAACTTTTATAAGTGGGTTGAGTGCAAATGCGTCTCCTCTTGCTGCGTGAGGTGCTTGTGCAATACCTGCGTATTCAGGTTGGTGACCTACGTTCATTGCGTAGTTAGGGTAGTTAGGTCCTCTTAGTTCGTGAATAAGTCCTTCATCACTTCTAATTGAAAGTGTGTTGGATGATCCACATTGATCTTGTAAATCGTAACCGTAGAATCCTAATCTGCTGTGTCCTTCTTTGTGTAATAATTGACTTAAGTACCATCCGTTAAGACCTGCGTTTGAGTTACCGGTTGCGAATGCTACTGAACAACCTGCACCTGCTGCAAGTACAGCTGCTCTCTGTGATCCACCAAAGTGGTCTTCGAGTGCTGCAGGGATTTCGTATTGTTCAAGTCCGTATAAGGTTACTTCTGAAGCAATGTCTCTTACTACATCTGTGCTGGATTCGGTTTGTGCTAATCCGCCGTATTTTGTTTCTACGTAATCTTTACCGTAGTATATGAAGTCATCTAAGATTTCATCTGTGTATGCTGCTGTAGCATATTGTGTAAATCCTACTCCACCTGACATGTATGAACCTAACCATACTTGGTCGTAAAGTGGTGCTGCTCCACCGATTACTTCTAAGGTGATTTCTGCTGGATCTTCACTTACTCTGCTGGTTTGTACCATATCAGAGAATGCACCGAAGGTTACTCCTCCAGGTTCGTTTGGTCCTCTTGCTCTTCTTGCTGGCATAGCACTTGCCATTGAGATAACATCTGCGTGTTTTGCTGCGTATGAGAAATCAGCAATAGCTGCTTCTCCTGCACATAATTTGTATGCAGAAATGAAACTCATACCGATCTGCATAGCAGACCATCTTGAGGTTGTACCTCCGTCACAAGCACGTACTACAAGTGTAGGTACTCTACTTACTTGGTAGGTTTTTTTACCTATGTATTTTTTGAGCATTTCAGCTTGTTCTTCAGGGAACTGTTTGTTAATATCAATTACAAATCTTGAATCGATTTGGTCGATTAATTCATCGTCACCTGAGAAGATTTTTGCGTATGAATCTGCTACAAGTCCAGGGTCAACTTCTACCATGTGTTCTTGTACAACTGCTCCTCCAGGGAGTGCGTGGTTGATTGTTTCAAGGTATTCGTTGATTGTTTCAGGAGTTACTTCTACTCCTAATCTCTGTTCAAGTACACCGTGAGCTGTATCCATACCTACGATAATTGTTCTTTTAATATCGTCTGTTAATTGTTGGATAGCTGAGTTGTTACAGAAGTGAAGGTCGTCTCCTTCAACGTATGTGTCTGTTCCAGATACTTGGTAAGCCATTAATTTTCTCTGTCCGAGAGGTACTCCTATATCTGGGTTGTAGAATGGAAGTCCTCCACGTTTTTCGTTAATAGCTTTTTGAGCTTCTTCATTGAACTCTTTTTTTCTAGCGGATTGTTCCCATCCACCGTAACAATAAAATTTAGTGTTTTCTTCTGCAGGGTCTTCATCAAATTTTTCTTGTAAAGCCTTTAAGAATAATTTTTTTTCTGTATTCATTGGTTACCACCTAATTTACTTTGTAAATCTTTATCGAATACGTCTAATCCATATCCACCGAATGTTCTTGCGAAGTGAACATCTTCTACTACTTTAATAACTTCTGGGTCGTCTCTGAGACTTACGTTATCGTATCTGTAGATTGTGGTAATGTTTTTAAGTTCGTCTTCTGGTAATGGTTCTCCTACATCGATAGGTTCATCAAGTTCTACTCCTACTTGATCTTTTACGTAAACTACGTGATCTTTTTCTTCGTCGTATACGTATCTTTGTAATGCGTCGAACATTAAACCATTTTCGTCAAGTCTTAAGGAGTGTCCGTGTACTGTTGCTCCTCTTAATCCTGTTTTTGCTGTATCGAAGAATTCGGATTCGAGTAATTCTTTTGATACTTTTTCTAAGTCAGATTCTCTCATTTCGATAACTTGTCTTCCTGAGAGTGTACCTGTATCTACTCCTCTGTATCTTCTCATGTATGATCTTGCTCTGTCGTAAGGTTGAGCAGGAGCGTTGTACATTGAGTCAGCAAATTGGATGTATCTGATACGGATTCCTTTTTTAGCACCGTCGATTGGTTCTACGAAATCTTTCATATCGTCTTCTTCAAAGTCCATTTCGTCAAGAGGTGGGTGTACTGTTTTGTAACCTTCTCCTGGGTTTCTGTGACTTAAGAGTTTTACTATATCGTCATCTGCAATATTTCTAAGTTTTTTAAGTTCATAATCCTTGTTCATGTGTTTTTTACGGTTTTCTGCAATAACACTTTCACCAGGATAATATTGTACGTCATATGCCATTTACAATCACCTAATATATCTTATGGTTTCTGATGATTTTGTATTTGGATCAACTAATCCTATGAGTCTTGAATCAATTCTTCCTTCAAAACCTTTTCCATATTTCATGTAATCTGAAACTGTTGTTGTGGTTTTTGTAAATACTCCAGTTTTTACTGTGTATCCAAAGTTAAGAACTTCATCTAAAACTTCATTAGTTTTTTCCACAAAATCTTCAAGCTTATCTAATTGGACTGTTAATATGATCTCACCAACAGAAACTTGTAATGGTACGTCATTACCTTTAACATTGATAGTAGTTCTATCTGTATGATTTACAGGTGTTCCTTTTGCAGGACCCATAGTAACTACTGTGGGTAATTTTTCTCCATTTAGTAAAACTCGTAAAACTCCATCAAAGTCCATTAATTCATTAAGTATCTTCTCTGCTGTTTTTGGTTTTAATATTCTATCTGGAAATATTTTAACATCTGTTGCTTTGATAACATCTACTTCTTCTTGTTGATTTGCTTCTGTTGTCATACTAATTTCCTCCTAATTTAGATTTTATCTTTTACTTGACCTGCTCCTTCAGCCACATATTTAACTGGTTCTCTTAATTGGTCTACACTACCGTATACTTCTCCAACGAGTGCTGATGTTGATTCTACAGAGAACATCTGTGTTCCTGCATCTAATGACATAGCAGCTGCGTTACATGGTATTGCGTATCCTTTACTGTGTCTTGTTACTACGTGGTTACCGTTGAAAATACCAGGTCCTCCACCACCGTAAATACCGTGTGAGAAGAAACTCATACCTACACCTGTACCCATTACTTTACCGAAGTCTACACCAGGTAATCCTGATTCGTATTCTAAGATATCGTTAAAGTATAAGATTGAAGATGCTACACCTTGTGCTGCTCTTGCTGCACCTACGTTTACGATTGTTGATGCTACGAGACCTGATGCTGCGTATGCATTCCATAAAGCCCAGTCAACTGGTTCGTAAACTTTGTATCCGGATGCTAATGTTTCTTTTACTCTGATTACTCCATCATCTAATGCTCTGGAGATTGTTGCTTCAACTACGTCACCGAGTGTTGCTTTACCATTTTCTTTTACTAATTCATAAACCATATTGTTTGCGTTTAATCCTTGGTATGCTAATCCTAAAAGGTGGCTTCTTTCGAATGCACCGATAGCGTCACCCATTTCAAAGGTTGCACTTTGTTCGAGGATTGATGATAATGCTACTGCGTTGAGTGTGTTTTTCTTAGTAATTGCTACTACGTGGTTTACTCCAATGTTTCTTAAACTGTATCCTAAACCTTCAAGGTGAGTTGTTTGACCGAGTAATGTGGTTACTGCTCCACCTAATTTTACGTTATGAGGATATCCACCCATTGCTGCTGTTTTAATTTCAGAAGCATTGAATTTGTTTACATCGAAAGTATCGAGAATAGCTTGTACTAAAGCTGCTCCTGATGCTAATGGTGCTACTGAGTAGTCACCTGAAGTTGCTAATCTTACTGAAGGAACTTGTACTAATAACTGTTTTCCACCGTTTAATAGTTCAACATTTAAGTCGTCGTCTTCTTCAACTTTTAATATTTTTTCTATTTTTTCAGCAATAACAGCTGCGTTATCTACGATGTCTAATTCTAATTCTCTTCCAGGAACAAAATTAGCTTTTCCACCGTAAGCTCCGTTTGCTAAAGATTTTTCAATACCTGCTAAGTTAATAGCTACTGAACGCTTAATTTCTTGTATAATGTTTTTTATTGTTGGGTTAATTACAGGACTTACTGCTTCTAGAGGTACTTGTTCTTCTAAAAGTTTTCCGTCTACCCCATACAAATCTATTTTATCGTCATATGTTGGCATTTATATGTACACCTCTTAAATTCATATTCATTAAGAAATGAAATTATCATATTCATTCCGGGTCTGATATTTTCTTTATTATTTTCTTATTTTCACTGCTATAATCATATTTTGCTCATTGTTTATTTAGTTGGTAAAAATAATTAATGAAATAAAAATTATAAACATTTCATACATAATAATGTAGTTTGTGAAAAAAGATTCAGCTTATAAAAAGACTAATTTATCTTTTTTGTTAAACTTAAATAATTGAAAAACATCCCTCCAACTATTATCTAAAAATACATTTCCATAATTGTGTTCAAATATATCATACAAAGCATAGCAATTCATAAAAGGAAACAACTTGTAATTGAAGTTGTGATTTTAGAATTCATTGATTTTAGTAATAACTGTATTCATTGTAGTATTCAATCATGAAGTAATACAAAAGTATACATTAGTTGAATATTTTGTAATACATTTATTTGTATTTGTAATGAAATATTCTTACATTTGAAATATTTAATAAAATTTACATATAAAAGTTTTTATAATTTCAGTAAAAATTTAGTTATAGCTAAAATGCTTATTTTTAAGTTAAATTATAAATAGATAATAAAGAATTAATTATCATGATTTATAATTATTATAAAATTTATATTTTAAATTTAGGTAAATGAAAATCAAGTAATTTTAAATTAAATGTTAAATAAGAGAGTATGGGATTTTTATGGATGATATTTTAGGAAATAGAAAAATAACACAAGAATTTATAACGAATATATTTGATCATCAAGATGGTGAGAATCTTAATATATTATATAATAAGGCTGCTAAAAATCAAAGAAATTGTAATTTGCCACTATCATTTGAATGTGATCTTTATCAACCTTTCAGTTATGCTGTTGTTGATAACTGTCCAAGTTGTGGTTTTAGACGTGATGAATCTAAACGTCAGTATAATCCATTATATATTCAAAATATTATAGAATATAAACTTCGAGATATTAGTAAGTATAATATTGGTGGAATTAATTGTTTTTCTAAGAGTGATTGTAAGTTTTATGAACTTGAACATCTTCTTGGTATTGTTTCAAAATATGGTGTTGATGTTAATGTTAAATTTTCAAGTATTGATGATTATTTTGAAATTAATAATAATGATGTTGTTGATTCTATTATTATTGATTATATGAATACAACATACCTACCTTCAAATGTAAATCCTCTTAAAGAATTCAAAAACAACAAAGCTAAAGTTGATGAAATAACAACAACTAATGATAAAATTAACATAGTATATGAATTAATGATAAATTATAATGAATCATACCATGATATCACAAATACATTAAATAATCTTATTAAAATTAATCCAAAAACAATACAAGTTATAGGATATGATCCCTTCTGTGATACACCTGGTGAATATCATCCACAATATAAAAAAGATTACCTGCAAAAAATGCTTGCAATACTGAGAGTTATACTACCTGATGTAAAAATAAAACTTCAATATGCAACAAATAACAACAATAATATCACCGAAAATATGAAAGTTGCACTAAATTGCATAACTGGAATATATCCTGATAAAACAAGCAAACAATTCAATGCTGATAAAATTATAAAATACACAGATGAATATAATAAAATTAATAATATAAAAATAAGCTAATAAAATAAGATTTTCACATTTTAAAAAAAAATTAAAGAATAAACCGATCCTATATGTGGATATAAGATTTAGGTCTAAATTTAATTTTTCTTTCGCGTTTCTCTAATTGAATTATTCTCCAAAAAAATATGAAATGTTACATATCCTTTATGGAATGAATTTTTTCTAAAAAAATGATTCTAAAATGTTTTATAGAAGGAGCATTAATTAAATAATTTAACACTCTTAACTACATTTAAAATATCTCTTATTTTGTAATATATAAAGGTTGTTAAATTTTCACAAAAAAAGCATAAACTCCAAGTATATATAATTTGATAAAAATAGAATTTAAAATTAAATAAAGCTCTAAATTAAAAAAAAGAAATTTGATTTTAAAAAAAAATAAAAAAACATGATTCATTTAGTCAAAAGCTAATTTTTTTTATACTAATAAATTCATGTTCCCTAATTTGTATTATTTTAGTCATAATTGTTTAAAGAATGCTACAAACAATATATTAAATACAATATCTAATTAGAATAAAAGATAAACTAATAAAATATTTTGATTATTTTTGATTATTTGAAATAAAATAAATAAGGAGAAAAAACAGAAAAGTTCTGCTCCATCTTTTACTTATTTTATAATGTAATTACCCACTTTCTTATCTAATATAAGAAAGATTGTATTTTTAGATTTTTACTTACATTTTTTTAACTAAGTTACCCATGTGGTCGTAAATTTCCACTGTGGAAAGTTGCATTTGGGTATCTAACTGGTGGGTTGCACATGATAGACATGGGTCGTATGCACGAATAACCATTTCCATTAAGTTGAAGATTTTGTCATCTACTTCTACACCAGGTTTAATGTAGTTTTTAGCTACTTGTTGAATTCCCATTTCCATAGCTGGGTTGTTTTGTACTGTAGCTACTACAATGTTTGCTTTTGTTACTAAACCGTTTTCATCAGTTTCGTAGTGGTGGGTTAAGGTACCTCTTGATGCTTCTACAATACCTACACCTTTACCTGTGATTTGATCACGGTCGATTGCTTCAGGACGTTTTTGTCCGGATAAGTCTCCTTCAAGTCCGTCTACTGCTAATTCAGCAGATGCTACAAGTTCTATTAATCTTGCAGGGTGGAATAATAAAGGTTCTTGTGCGTATCCGAAGTTGTCTCTGAATTCATTTAAGTATGATTGTGCCATTTCAGCTGGGTCAGGCATTTTTGTACATACGTTAATTCTTGATAGAGGAGCTACTCTGTAGATACCTTCTGGGTATCCTAAATCTTTAATGTATGGGAATTTTAACCAGGAGTATGGTTTTACAGATTCTGCCATGTAGTCAGGGTATTCTTCTGATCCGAATTCTGCGTATTTTTTACCTTCTTTGTCGCATAATCTTACGTTACCGTTGTACATATCCCAACTTCCATCTTTTTTGTCAACAAGACCACAGTGGTATGTTTCAACATTTCCTAATGTTTTGATTAAGTCCATGTTTTCTTCAAAGATAGGTTGAGCTACATCCCAGGTATCGAGTGAGAGTTCAAGAGCTCTTTGTGCTTTTACTAAGTTGTCTTTTTGTTCTTCGTCTGTTAATTCAGTGGTAATTCCACCAGGTGTGTTTGATACTTGGTGAATTGGTCTTCCACCGATAGCAGCTACGATATCTTGTGAGTTTCTTCTTAGTTCTAAAGCTTTTTTAGCTAATTCAGGTTTGTCTTCGATGATTTTGAATACGTTTCTTGTTTTTCTGTCTGATCCTGCAATAAAGTCAGGAGCTGATAAGAAGTAGAAACTTAATGTGTGTGAGTGCATTACAGAAGCCCAGTTCATGATTTCTCTCATTTTGTAAGCTGCTGGATATATTTCATCATCGTTAAATCCGAAGATTTGGTCACATGCTTTAGCTGCTGCTAAGTGGTGTTGTACATCACAAATACCACAGATTCTTGGTACGATTCTAGGTACTTCTTCAATTGGTCTTCCTTGTAAGAATTTTTCAAATCCTCTGAATTCCATTACGTGTAATTTTGTATCTTTTACATTTCCTTCTTCATCAAGGTCTACGGTAATTTTTGCGTGACCTTCAATTCTTGTAACAGGTTCTAATGTTAATTCTACCATTTAAATATTCCTCCTAATATAATAAAATAACAAATCTAGTTTCTAAGTTTTACAGGAATTAAAGCTGCTGGTAATGTGTATGTGTAGAATGTTCCTACTACATCTTCAATTTCGTTTGCAACTTGTTCTGGATCTACTGTTGTATCTTCTTCTACACCGAAGTCTGATGCGATAGCACTTATCATTTTTGCTCCTGCATCAATAACTTTGTCAGTTGGTCCGTAACATCCACGACATGGGGTGTCTACTGAAGGACATTGTGCTCCACATAAAGGACGTGTTGCAGGACCTAAACAAATAATACCTTGTGGGATTAAACATAAGTCTTTGTCTGTTGCTCCAACTTCCCAAGGTCTTTTGATGGTGTCCATAGCCATTGACGTAGGTGGTTTTTCTCTTTCACATACATCACAAAGGTTGTTATCAGGAATTTCTAATTCTTCACCTTTTACGAGTGAGATAATTACTTGTGCAATTACTTCTGATTTAGGTGGGCATCCTGGTAATGCTGCATCTACTTTAATTACGTCTGATAATGGTCTTACTCTGCTTTTGAGGTGTGGTACACCTTCGCTAGGTATGATTTTGTCAGGGTTTACTGTAGATATTGAGTTAAGGTATGCTTCTTCTTCTAATTCTTCTCTTGTGAATAAGTTTCCTAATCCAGGAATTCCTCCGAATTCAGCACATGTTCCGTAAGCGATAACCATTTTTGCTTTTTCTCTTAAAACTTTTGCAAGTTCTTCGTTTTCATCGTTTACGATTCCACCTTCAATTAATACTATATCAATATCATCTGGAATTTCGTCGTATTTTACATCCATTAATACTGGGCTGAATTCAAATTCAGCAACGTCTAATACATCTAATAATAATTCGTGTAAATCTGTTAAAGCAATGTGACATCCTGAACATGCTCCTAACCACATTGTTGCTATTTTTGTTTTTTCTGCCATATTTAATCCTCCTGAGCTAATATATCTTTAAGTGGGGATGGACCGAGTTCTTCGATTTCTGCTGTTACTCTTCTGATTGTTGTAGCGAATTTTTCACCTTCAGAAGCTGAAATCCAGTCGTGTTGTACTCTGCTTCTTTCGAGTCCGAGTTCATCTAATAATCTGTAGATTAATCTCATTCTTCTGTCGAATTTGTAGTTACCTGTACTGTAGTGGCAGTCTCCCATGTGACATCCACCAACGAATACTCCGTCTGCTCCTTCTCTTAGAGCTTTGAGGATAAATTGAGGTTCAATTCTTCCTGAGCACATTACTCTTATCATTCTTATGTTAGGTGGGTATTGCATTCTTGATGTTCCTGCTGTATCTGCTCCACCGTAGCAGCACCAGTTACAACTGAAAACGATTATTTTAATTTCATCGTTAGCCATTATTTTTCCTCCTATTAAAAAAAAACATGATTATTTATTTTATTAAATAATCTGTAAACTAATAATGCTCCTTAGAGCATTTTATAATATTAAACACAAATTGTACCAGTTAAAAGTACAATTCTTTAAAAATGTACAAACTAAAATAATAATGTACAATACTATATAATATTACTTATTATTATAAAGGTTGTTTTATAAAACCAACCATTAAGTTTAAATATAATGAATGAAATTTTCTTGGTTTTTTGGATATTTTGGTATACAAAAATTTTATAAAAAAACGCCTTAGAATGCTTCTTTTTTAAAATAGAATTTTTTTAAATTTTTTTGTGTTTTTTATTTTTTTTTGAAAAAATAATTAAATTTTTAGGTTAGCTTAAAAAATAACTATGATAAATTATGATAAATTATTAAATTGAAAATTAAAAAATAATAATTTAATAAAAAAAATCTATATAACAACATTATAATAACAAAAGTAAAAATTTAACAATGTTAAAATAACCACTTTATAAAAAAGATATAGAAAATATAACAAGCGTTAATTATAAAAGATAACAAATATAAAATTAAAAATTATATTATATATGGAAATATATTTTTCTTAAGAAAAAAATTATTCAATTTAAACAATTAATTATATAGATAAAACTTTAACAGGGTGATTGAATGCTACTTGAGATAAAAGATTTAAAAGTAGAAGTAGAAGGCAAAGAGATATTAAAAGGAGTAAACCTTAAAATCAACGAAGGAGAAACACACGTTTTATTAGGACCAAATGGTGCAGGAAAAAGTACACTCTTTATGACAATACTAGGATTTCCAAACTACAACATAACTGGTGGACAAATCATATACAAAGGTCAAGACATAACAAATATGGAAACACCAGACAGAATAAAACTAGGACTAGGTGTAACATTCCAAAACCCACCAGCAATACGTGGAGTAAAACTTGAAGATCTTCTTAAAATAGAAGATTCAAAACACGAATACAAAACAGATGAAGAACTAACAGAAGATGTAAAACAACTAGGAGAAAGACTAAAACTCAACGACTCATTCCTAAATCGTGATGTAAATGTAGGATTTTCAGGAGGAGAAGTAAAAAGATCAGAACTACTCCAACTACTAGCACAAAAACCAGACTTCATCATGTTTGATGAACCAGACTCAGGAGTAGACATAGAAAATGTAGAACTTATTTCAAAAGAAATAAAAACACTACTAGACCAAGACAACTCAGATAGTCAAAAAGGTGGATTACTCATCACTCACCTAGGATACATACTTGACTTTGTAAATGCAACAGATGCACACGTTCTAAAAGACGGTGTAATAGTAGCAAGTGGAGAACCTAAAGAAATACTAGATACAATAAGAGAATCAGGATTTGGAGGTGTATAAGTATGGTATCATTAAAACAAAAAGCAGAAAAAGCAGCAGATAAAAAAGCACCAATAGGAGCAGATGTAGACTTATCAGAATTTGAAGCAGCAGATGAATTTGAACATGAAAGAATTGATTCACTCGAAGATCTCGACAAAGTAGATCTTGAAACACTTGCAAGTGTAGGAATGGAAACAGATGAAGAAGAAAGATCAGCATCATTTTTACAAATGGATCAATCAGAAGTACTCGTACAAAACATGTATCCAGGCGTAGAAGTAATGGGAATTAAACAAGCACTTGATAAATACGACTGGTTACCAGACTATATGTGGAAAGCAGTAGCAGTAGATGCAGATAAATATACAGCAAACACAGAACTAGGTGCAAGAAGTGGATACTTCATAAGAAGCCAACCTAATACAAAACTAGAACTACCTGTACAAGCATGTATGTACATTGAAAATGAAGATGTACAACAAACAGCACACAACATAATTATAGCTGAAGAAAACTCAGAAATAAACATCATCACAGGATGTTCAACAGCAGCACACGTTGATAAAGCAGCACACATTGGAGTATCAGAATTCTACCTTAAAAAAGGTGCAAAAATAACATTTACCATGGTACACAACTGGGCACAAGATGTAGATGTAAGACCAAGAACAGGAGTAATAATGGATGATGACTCAACATACATATCAAACTACATCCTAGCAAAACCTGTACACAACCTACAATCATACCCAACAGCATATGCAAATGGTAAAAACACAAAAGTATTCTTCCAATCAATACTTGCAGGAAAAGAAGATTCAAACATAGATCAAGGATCAAGAACAATACTTAAAGGAGAAAACTCACAAACAGAAATGATCACACGTGCAATATCAGAAGATCAATCAACAATATATACAAGAGGAGATCTTGTAGGACTATCCAAAGATGTACGTGGACACCTTGAATGTATGGGATTAATTTTATCTGATGAATCAAAAATATACTCAATACCTGAACTTGGTGGACAATGTACAGATATGGAATTATCACACGAAGCTGCAGTAGGAAAAATCGCAGAAGAAGAAATCCAATACCTAATGGCTAGAGGATTAACAGAAGATGAAGCAGCATCAATGATTGTAAGAGGATTCCTTGACATAGACATTAAAGGATTACCTGATGAACTTGCAAAAGAAACAAAAAGATTAATTGACTTAAGTATGGAAGGAATGTAATCACCCAAGATACTACAATACCTCCCCTTCCAAACACCTTTTTTTATATAAAACTACTATTTTAATTAAATAAAACTACTAATTTTATCAATATATTAAATAAATCTATAAAAAATTAAACCACACATATAATTCTGATAAAAATAATTCAAAAATTATAAAAAAATAAGAAAATTCTAAGTAATAATAAAAAAAGTTAGTAAGACAATATATTACTCAAAAAAAAAGAATTAAAATAATAAAAAAAGAAATAAATAATTTCCTTAATTACTACCCTGATATAATTATAAATTCACCAACTTTTTCTACTTTACTAAATGGTACAACAAGTAAATCTCCATTACGTTTAGCACCTTTAAAAGATATGTTTCTTTCTGGATCTGTTTTTACAATGATGTCTGTGATTTTACCTGTTTTTTCATCGATTTCAAGTTCATGTAAGGTTCCAAGAATACGAGCATTACTTGTTGCTACTTGATAATCATAAATATCTGCCCATAATTTTTCTTCACCTTTAATTAGTTCGCGTTCTGTCATTAATTCCACCCAATCTATTTCATTTTATTTACTTGTCTTCTAATAATGGTCTAAATTCCATTTCTAGTTTTTAAAATTAAAAATTAACATGTTGGTAATATTAATAAAAATATTTTTTTACTATAATATATATCTATGAATAGATAATTTATATAAATTTATTTATTTTTTAATATAATGCTCTGATAAATTCAAATCATTTAATGTATTAATATTAAATGCAAGCTCAACATTATGTGATTCATAAATACTTTGATCTTGCTCTTCATTATTTGCCAAAAGAAGATTAACACCAGTAGGTACAAGACCCTTATAAACAAGTGTAGGTGTAATTCTATACTTTTTAAATAAAGAAGCAGGTACACTAACACACATTGCAGGCTTACCACGTTTATAGTAGTTATCTAAAACATCATCAATCTGTTCACCAGTGATAAATGGAAGATCAGCAACAATGGTCATAATAACTTCATCTTCTTCTACATACTTACGATTAGATAATATGCTTGCAAGATCCTCAATATATCCTTCACCATCTGTATGAATAACTCTTACTGGAAACTTCTTTGCATACTCAGATGTATATGGAGTATTATCACTTACTGCCACTAGAATTTTATCAATAAATTCAGATTCAATTAAAGCTTCAATAACATAGCTAATCATTGGTCGTCCATTTACCTTAATCATTGGCTTTTCATAATCCAAGTCCATCCTAGTGCCTTTACCACCAGCCATTATTAAAGCAGTAGTCATTTTTTTAAAAACCATCCCTATTTTTAATATAAAATAATTCAATTATTAAAGTTAATTAATTTAGTTAATACTTTATCTAAAGTAATATTAAAAATCTATGAATATATTTCAATTTTTATAAACTTTTTTATCTAAGTTTTTATATAAGATGTAATAAAATAACTATATAAATCAATATATTTTTTTTAATATATGATCTATAAAATTTAAAGGATTTGAAAGAAAATGTTTGAAAATTTTAAAACAGTACTTCTTCTCGGATCACTTACAGGAATTCTAATAGTTATAGGTGGAATTATAGGATCAATATTCCACTTAGCATCTCTTGGAATTATTATTGGATTTGTACTTGCAGTTGGTATGAACTTCATATCATACTTCTATTCAGATTCAATTACACTAAGTGCATATAATGCAAAGATTGTAACACCAGAAGAAGCACCAGTATTACATGAAATCGTAACAGAACTTGCAAATAATGCAGGAATCAAAAAACCAAAAGTAGCAATAATACCATCATATGAACCTAATGCATTTGCAACAGGTCGTAATGAAGATCACGCAGTAGTAGCAGCAACATCAGGAATTCTCAATTTACTTACACATGATGAAATAAAAGGAGTTTTAGCTCACGAAATAGGTCATATTAAAAATAGGGATATTCTCATAAGCTCAGTTGCAGCAACAGTTGCTGGTATGATAACAATGGTTGCAGATCTTGGAAGATATGCAGTATTCTTTGCAGATGATGAAGATGGTGGTGGAGCAATTGCATCAATACTTGTTGCAATTATAGCACCTATTGCTGCATCAATTATACAACTTGCAATTAGCCGTTCACGTGAATATAAAGCAGATGCAACAGGTGCAATGATTACATCAAATCCACTTGCACTTGCTGATGCACTTCGTAAAATAGAATCAGGAATTATAGACCAACCAATGGATGCAAAACCTACAGATGCACATATGTTTATTATAAACCCATTTGAAGGTGCAGGTCAAAAACTTCTTAATCTATTTTCAACACACCCATCAACAGAAGACAGAATTAAACGTCTTGAAAAGATGAGTGTAACAGGTGAATACGATATATAATCGTAATTCATCTTTTTAATCTTTTTTTTAAAACTATTTTTTTTATTATAAAACTAGACACTTTTTTTTATTGAATATTTTTAATTTATTTAAAAAAAAGTAAAAAAAGTGGGTGTGGAGAATATTATTTCTTGTTATATGCTACTCTTTGCTGCATTATACACATACCATTTTTAAGTCCACCTATAGGATTTATTGGACTTCCAAGTGAATTCATACAACGTGCCATCATAAGAGCACCAAGAGCAAGACCATCTTGCATAAATATTATATCATCAAAAATATCACTTATATAATCTGTTGTTAGTTGTCTTTTACATCCTGTAATTGCAGCACGCCCAGTAATTCCAACAGACATATCCTGACATATAAGATTAAGTTTCTTACATTTACATACAATTCTTTTAATTAAGTATGCATTAATATCATCAATTTGAAGCATTATCTCATCATTGTTGTAGTTTTTGATACATCTATTAAATGTTTCAATTAACTTTTTTTCATCATCAATTTTTGATCCTATAACTTTAATTGAACTATCATTATATTCACTTCTATCAACTTTTACACCACCATATTCACTAACATCTGGTGGTACTTCATCTACTGTGATATATTCATGAATTTTTTGTGTATTTTGTCCTATTTCATCGTAGTTTTCAATACTATATACACTTTCATCTACATCTATTGCTGAGTCTGATTCATTTATTATTTCACATCCACGAAGTAGAATGTCAGATATTGCACCTGCAACTCCAATAAAGTAACATAGTGTATTTGCATAGGGAGTAGAACTATCCACTATACATCCTGCAAGTGTTGTTCCCATATCAATTGACATAACAGGATTTCTAAAGTCAACTAATGAATTTTTAGATGCAAGCTTTATACCAGCATTTACAAGTTCACTTTCCATCTGATTTGATACTAATGCCTTATATGCTGGATTTACACTTACAATTGATCCATCAAATTCTATTGTATTGAAAAATGAATATCTACGTATATGTTGTGGAATATTATCAAGCTTAAATGGTGCTTTCATCTGTGAGGGTGTAATACCACATTTTAAACATCCATCAGATAATGCTTTAATTATAACTCCCATCATATCAGAAAGTTCTGCTACTGCAACAATTCCAGTTGATCTGACAACAAAGTCAAGATCATCTACTTCAAGCTGTGCACCACTTAAACATTCACATATTATATCATAAATTGAATCTACAATTGCCTCTTTTGATAATGGCTTTTGCCAGATTGTTTTTCCAAATACCTCTTCACCAGCAAGGGGACTTCGTATGTTACGTGTTAGTTTTACACATTTATTTATAAGATAGCTTTTATTTGTCTTAAGATTTGTTGTTATGATAAATGATTTTATTGTTGTATTTCCAAGTTCTACAGAAAGTACTGTGTAGAAGTTATCGACTATAACATCTTTTGTAGTATTTTCAATTTCAATATATTCCTGCATCATAAACTCCTTTTTTATAGTAGGTTTTTATATGGATGTGAATCTATGGCATCTATTCCTATTGCTTCATTTGCCTCTGCAATGAACATATCTGTCATTGCACATGCACTAAATGCCATTCTTGTATTTTCAATAGGACCGAAAAGTACAAAGTCTCCTCCTGCCATTTGCTGAATTATATTTGCTCCAACATCACATACAGGCCATACTTCTGGATGTTGTTTTTTATAGTCTTTTACCCAACTCCATGCTGATGGTACGTTATGTACTCCACTTCCTGCTGGATATCCCCATTTGCTTTTTTCATTTATTGTGGTTTTTATTGCACTTCCTCCACCTTGTCCTATTGGTGTTACTGCAACATCCATTAATGGTTTATATATTCCACAATCTTGTGCTATTTCAAGAAGTCCTTTTTCTAGTATTCCTGCTCCATCATCCCATAGACTGATTTTTCCTTCTACTCCTGGCTGTGTTGGATTAAATCCCAGAATTATTGATGATGTAATATCTGAATCTGTTAATGCTTCAATCTCATCTGAGTCAATTGACATATTTATTGAGTTATATATTGATCTTTCAGCAAGCCCATTTTCTGTTACATATTTTGCTGCTGTTATTCTTGCATCTGCTGATGTTGAATCAAGAAGAAATGGTGAATCTGTTATTGATTCTATGAAGTCTATATATTTTACAATTGCCTCACTTGTTGCACCAAATATCTGTACAATGTTTGGATTTCCTGTTGTATCTGTCATTTCATCCATTGTATTTATAAGATCTTCTGCTTTTTGTTTATCAAATTCTCCCTTTTTTTCATCAGATATTATGTTATGTCCTGCATAAAATATTGTTCCTGCAAGTACTGTTGGATATTCACCAGGTTGTCCTCCAACTTTTATTCCACCAATATCAAAGACTTCCTGTTTTTTTTCAAATTTAAACATTTCCAATCTACTCCCCATCAATTCTTTTTTAGATTATTCCATATTTCATTAGTATTATTATAAATACTAGAGCTATTATTATTCCATATAATATTCCTATGTCTCGTCCCATTTTTCTTGATGTTTTATGTGAATATTGTATATTTTTCTCATCAAGCTTTTCATCTAATATATTAAGACGTTCATTTATTTCATCTATTTTCTTATTTATATCATCTGACATCTTAATTAACCTTCTTATATTAGTACTAGTATTATTAATGCTAAGATAAATCCTATAACTATTCCTTCTATTTTTCCTATGTCATATCCTGATTCTTGATTTTTATATGTGGTTGTATTTTTTATCTGCATATCTAGAACTTTGATATGATTTTGGATTTCATTAATTTTTACTGATGTTTCATCAACCATTGCAGATGTTGTTGTGACTGTTTGTATGTCATTATCTGTTATGTTATCATCTGTTTCATCTTCTGGTTTTTCATTAAGTTTTACAATCATTGCCTCTTCATGATATGCTCCAGGATCATTAGCTATACAGTCTTTTATTTTCTGTTGTATTTCATCCAGATTTTCATTATCTATCATGTCAACTAGTTCTATTTGATCTTGGAATCTTGCTATTGATTCTTCTGTTAGATTTTCAACAAATGGTATTGCTCCTTTTGATCCTATGATTGACTTTGTATCTGGTTCTATACCATTTTCATATAATGCTGTGATTGTCTGTCCTGTTATGTGTCCTTGTACTTCTGATCCACATACTATTACATAACGTATATTTGGATTTGCAACTACGTTTGCAACCATCTTTTCTATTCCAAGATTTTCTGTATGTAGAGGTCCTGCAATTGCAGCTCCAGCATCTAGTAGTGGTTCATTCATCTTTGATCCTAGTGATACTACAGCAACACAACTTTCACTATCTGCACTATCATAGTCTCCTGTTTCTCGTGGCCAATTTTCTGCTGCTTGTTTTTTATCTACCAATACTATTCACCCCTAATTATATTACTAGAAGTATTACAACTAGTATGAAGATTATAGATAAAACTATATTTAGTATTATGCCAGGATTATGTGACATATTTTCTATTGTATTTATTTTATCTATGTTATCTGTCATTTTTTCTAGTTCATCTACTTGTGCTTGTATTTGTTCTATTTTTTCTATGTTATTGTTGATAATATTATTTTGCTGTGTATCATTTTTTGATCTTATTGTTGATGTTTTTGTATCTAGTATTAGTTCATCATCAATAATTATATTATTCATATCCATTACCTAAAATCCCACCTTAAATTAATCCATTTATTATTTATTATTTCTTCCATCTGTTAGACTATAATATTGTATTGATGCTGCCTGGTGTTTTACATGTTTTATAAACTTACTTAGTGAAGCTATTAAACATATTATGCATATTATCATGTAAATGTAGTTGTATGTATTTTGTTGTATTATTGATAATGCTATCATTATTAGAAATGTATATATTACTGCTACATTTAATGTTCTTATTTGTTCTTCATTTGGTCCTTTTGATGTGTTATATGCTAGTTGTGATATTAGAGCTACTGCTAGTATAGGAAGTATTATAACTCCATTTTCTATCATGTTTGTATTTATTATATTTATGTTAAATGTTGATGCTATAAATGTTGCCATTGCAATTACTGCAATTTGTGATGAAACTGAAATATCCATCATGTAATGTGTATCTTCTATATTTGAAATATGTTTTAATATTACACCCACTATTATTCCAACAATTGCAGATATTATTATACTAATTATCATTGAAAGGTATCCAATTTTGAGGGCAACTATTAAGGATATTATAGAACATATAATTGTGATAAATGTTACAATACAATCAGATAAATAACCACCATCTGTACGGCGAATTGTGTTTGTCATATATAATATACCACAAAGAGCTACTATAATTGAAAATACACCACTAAAACTTGGAAGCAATAGGGCAAATGCCATCATAATAATACTTATACCAACACATGAAAATCTTAAAAATTCATATGCTACTATGTCATCATTCATGCTAATACACCACCTATAAATAATAATACTACAACAATAATAACCACTACCATTGCATTAAATGTGCCAAGTAATGCAAATAATACAAAAAATAGTAGAATCAATACAGAAAATACTATACCTTTAATTAAACCCTGTACTTTAAGTTGTAAAATTTTAAGATTAAAACTATCTTCTCTTAAAATTATATCATTATCATTATGATATATTTTACAAACTACTCTATCTTCAACAATAGTGGATATTGATCCAATTGCAACTGCAAGTATTAAATTTAATATAAATACACTCATATTAAATGCCATATTTTCAAAGAGAATATATGAAATAAGTGTTATTGCAAAGCTACAAATAAATGAAGATATAACCAGTTGCATACTATTTTCAACTAAAACATCGACATGTAATGGTTGATCATACAATGCCTGAGTTGTAATTTTAGCCATATATGCAACAATTGTAATAATTGTATATATAACAGATGCAATAAGTGCTGATAAAACTAATGCCGGCATCGTATCGACTATTGGCTGTAATGTTTGAAATATAATTCCCGTTAATGTAACTATTGTTACAAGAAGAATTGAATTTGAAGTTGTTGTTTTAAAAAATAATTTATGTTTTTTAGATCTTCTAGGTGCATCAATAATTAAGTTATTAACATTTTCTGATTTACTATCATATTCAAGATTTGAAAACATTCCAGTAAAAAATGCTAAAACAACTGCAATAATGATAATTCCTAGATTATATGCGAAGTTCATCATGTATTTCCCCCACTATAAAAAAAAGAGAATCAAAAATTTTAAAAAAATAATAAATTAATAAAAAAATAAATTAAAAGAAAAAAAGAAAGAGAGTAAATACTCATCTTTTTTCCCATCTAATTTCCATATTCTGTAATTGCAAAGTTTACTTTGTCAATAATTTCATCAAGTTTTTCCTGTGAACAGGATTCTCCACGTATAACATCGGTGATAATTTCAACGATTGTACCAGCTGTTTCTGGTTTTTCTGGCATAACAGCCCTTGTTTTAACTCCTATTTTTGCAAAGTCTTCAAAGTCAAGAGGATACTGTGCAATTATAACGATAGGTTTATCAACATTTCTAAGAGCATGTCTTGCCTTGTAGATAATATGGTTTTTTACACCACCAAAGTGGAAAAGTACAATATTATGACGTTCCATCTGTGCTATTTCTTTTGGTGTTACACCGAAAAGTCCTGAGTTTCCTCCACCAGGTGCATCTTTTGGAACTCCAGATCCTGCATTTAATACAAGTGTACTTGTTTCAATATTTGCTTCACGAAGTGCAAATGTAATTTCACATACAGGTTTTGTAATATGTCTACGTCCAGGGGACATTGCAACAGCTACAAGTTCACTTCCACTTTTTGCATATGTTCCACGCTGTGCAATTCCTCCACCTTCACCTATTCCACGTGTTTCCCTACAATCAACAATGTGTGTTCGTCTTCCTATCATAAATCTTAACTTCCTATTTAAATTAAATTATAAATATATATTATTTATTTTGTTTATAACATAGATTATATTTTACTATATTAAAAAAAGCTCTATCAAAAAAAAATGGATAATTAATTTATTTTATATTTTAAGATTCCTTACCCATTCATCGTATTCTTGAAGGTTAGTATATGGAGGTTTTGAATCTATTGCTCTTGCCATATCTTTAGTATAATAATTCATCCAATAATTATCAAAGACCTCTTCACTACGATTTGAAAATGATCCTTTACCATTTATTAATTTATCTATATTTTTAACAGATCCAATATTTTTAGTATTTCCACTTCCAGGTTTATCTGTTGCTAATTTCCATTTTTCTTGGAGTAGAAATGTGAAATCATTAGCAACTGAAGTTATACTATCTAAATCATCAATAGTATATTTTTTATATTCATTAACTTCTTGTTTGCTTCTCCTATAAATGACTCCTAAAACAAAATGAGCTGAATAATCATTGTAAGGAAACAAGATATTTTTTAGTTGATGTTCTATTTCTGAAATATCCTGTAAATGAACCTAGTGTAAATCCATTTACTGAATTTTTATTTTTATAATATGTACTTTTTAAATCAACAGCTATTTTTTCATCATCTTCTGTGATAAGTGTAATATCAGGATAATGGTTTTGATGTTGTGCAGGTAAGACTTTATAATTATGTTCTGATGCAAATTTTAATATACTAGGAAAAAGCATGAGCTCTATAATTTTAGAAATTACTTTTGTATCTAATGATATAGTGTAAATATTTTTATAAATATCTATGAAACCTTTTACAACCCATTCATTATCTTCTGTTGTGATAACTTTTTTGAATTCATCAAAATATCCAAGTAGATCTTTTCTAAATTCTTCTTTTTGAAACATTTTTACTCACCTATGAATAATAATTCTTCAGATTTTTTATTTTTTGATAAAGCATATCTGTAATTTCCATAAGTTTTAACACTAACATTAGATTTATATTGACTAATTATTTCCTCAAGTTTTTCTTTAGAGGGAATTCCATCGCTACGATATGAAATAACTAATGTATTATCTTGTATTTGTTAATAAGTTTATCAAACTCATTAGTAATGGCTTTTTTATCATTCCATACATTTTTTTAGGAATTAATCTGTTATGTTTTGATTTATAGTCAATATTATCTTCCCATTCATCATAAATTAACATTCCTTCTAAGAAGTGGTAAAATCCATAATAATCTACTGTTGAACCTTTACTTGAAATATAAGGTGTGTCAATGTAAACTAAGTCATACTCAGATAAGTTGGTAATATCCATCACATCAAGATTTAATGACATATTCTGTTGTCCATTATCAAAAATACTATTATTTGCCTCATTAACAAATTTTAAAAACCAATCTTGAAAAGGTGTATCCCATGTTTTCTTATTTCCAAAAGATCTCTTAACATCTGATGTTCTCATGTATAAATTTTTTCTATGGAATAAATTATATGGTCTTTTTATAATACATGCTTGGCAAAGAGCAAAAAATGCTAGAGCAAATTTATATTCATTATTTAATTCATTTATATTAGCTATAGTAATATCTAACCATTTATTTTCTTCATCTGTAAAATAAGTATCTTTAAAATTATCCTGAATTATTGTTTTATATTCTATATCATCATGTTTTTTTAATATAAAATTAAGGTCTTCTTCATTTAAAGTGATTTCATTATTTTCTATTAAAGCTTTTCCAAATTGATGATTAAAATTTAATAAATCATTATATGTAACTTTTTTTCCCATCTTTTTATAAGTATATGAAACACAACCAGTACCACCAAATGCATCTAATACTGTTGTAAAATTCAAATCTTTTGTTTCATTTTTCCAATCACAAAGTTTTAATTTACTTCCCTGATATCTTGTAGATGGAAATTTAAATGATTCATACTGTGTATTGATAATTTTAGAAGGTTGATTATAATTAAATAAGTTACTTTGTACCATAAAATTATCCCTCCTATTATTTAATTATATATATGATTTAGTAATTTATATTTCTTTTAAAAAGACTCTGATAATAATTTTGATAATAAAAATTATTTTTTTTATAATTAAAAATCAGCCATTTTTTTAACACTGCTCTTAAAAAACTTAATTAAATAACACAGATAAATATAATATTTATGCAGATAATGGCTGATGTTGGAGGAATACCTGGTAAAAATTGCAGAGGATTTTGTGAATACTGCTATTTTAGAAATGTTAAAGGTACAACAGTTCTAGGGTGTAAAAACTGTCCTCCTGGACAGATTGGATGTGCTCATTGTACAACTGATACAAATATGACACGTGATTTTATACCACCATTCCAGGTATTATCCTCACTACAAACTAATATTTTTCAAACACAAATACCAGAAGATACTCTTATAAATATTACAGGTGATGGTGATGTGAGTTGTTATCCACATCTTCTTGAACTTACAGATTCAATAAATAATATGGGTCTTAAAACACACCTTGGATATACTAGTGGTAAGGGATTTGATGATGCAGATGTTGTTGATAAGCTTATTAATAATAATGTTACAGAGACAACATACACAGCATTTGCAACAGATCCACAGCTAAGATATAAGTGGATGCATGATCCAACACCTGAAGCATCAATTGAGGGACTTAAAAGATTTTGTGAATCATGTGATGTTCATGCAGCATCTATTATAATACCTGGTGTTAATGATGGTGAAGTTTTAAGAAAAACTTGTGAAGATCTTGAAAGTTGGGGTGCAAAGGCACTTATCTTGATGCGTTTTGCAAATTCTCAAAATCAGGGACTTATACTTAATAGTGAACCTATCATACCATCAGTTCAACAGCAGAGTGTTGATGAATTCAGAAGACTTGTTGAAGATACAGCAAAAGAATACAGTCTCCGTGTTACAGGAACACCAGTGTGTGATCCACAAAATGACACTCCATATGCTCTTGCAAAGGATAAAAACATGGAGTACCTTGAAGTATTAACAGAAGTTAAAGCTGAAGCTACAATTATTACAAGTAAAATTTCTGCACCATATATTGAGAAGATCTTTGAAAATCTTGGATGTGCAGATCATGTAAATGTTGTTGCAACAGAACAGGAAATTGCATGTCTTATAAGACCTGATGATCTTCGTGCTATTGATCTTAGTGAAGTTAAAGATACTGTTATTATTCCTGGTCGTTGTTTTGTTCATGACCTTGTTGCTGAGGAAATTTTACGTAGTGATGGACGTTTCCGTCTTATTCATAGAGGTCCTGACATGCTTACAGCTGATGGTGAAATGAGTGGAACATTATCAAAAACTGACGTACTAAAACAGGAGTTAATGGCATTTGAGGATCTTATTGAACTTATAAATTACATGGGAGTACCTATAAAAAATTAGATTTTTTTTATTTTATTATTTTTTTGAGGTTTAAATATAATGAAAGGTAAATTAATTGGAGATATACTTGTTGTTAAAAATGTTCCTGAAAACTTAGATGAACTAGTAGAACTTCCATATATTAATAGGGTTGTGAAAATTGGACATATTCATGGACAAAAAAGAGAACCTGAAATTGAGATGATATATGGTGAGGGAACAGAAACTATACATAAGGAAAATCATTGTAAATTTAAAATTGATGTTGCAAAAGTAATGTGGTCTAAGGGAAATACAGCAGAAAGACAGAGAATGAGTACACTTCCTGAGGATGGTGAAACTATTATTGACATGTTTGCTGGTATTGGATATTTCACAATTCCTATGGCTGTACATTCAAATGTCAAAAAGATTCATGCAATTGAAATAAATCCTGTATCACATAATTTTCTTTGTGAAAATATTAAATTAAATAAGGTTGAAGATATCGTTGAACCTATTCTTGGTGACTGTGCAAAGCAGGACTTTGATCATGTTGCAGATAGAATTATGATGGGATATATTGGAACAACCCATCATTACCTTGATGATGCTATGCGTTATCTTAAAGAGGGTGGAATTATTCATTATCATGAATCAACACCAGAGCCAATATTATTTAAAAGACCTGTTGAACGTGTAAAACAGGCAGCAAAAAACTGTGGACGAACAATTGAAGTACTTAATAAACGCAGTATTAAGAAATACTCACCTGGTGTTCATCACACAGTTGTTGATATAAAAGTAAACTAAATTATTTATATCAACACCCTACTTTTACTATTTTTTTTTATATCTTTTTTTGTAATTTCAGTGCTTTATCATATACTTTCTTACTTAGATATTTTCTATCTATATATTTATCATATACTGGAAGTCTTTCTTTGAGTGTGTAATTTAGGCTTTCTACTTGTTTTTGTATTTCATTAATTTCAGGCCATGGTGCATCTGGATTTACAAAGTCTTCTGTTACTGGTGATATTCCACCAACATCATCTGCTCCTGTTGTTATAAATATGGGCAATAGTTGTCTGTTTAGATTTGGTGGTATTTGTATACTTACATCATTAAATAGTAGTTTTGCAACTATTACAATCTTGATTAGATCTACAATTTCAGGTTCTGGATGATCTTCCATTGCAATTCCTTTTTTGGGTTTGAAGTTTTGAAGTATTATCTCTTGAATATGTCCATATTTATCTTGTAGTTTTCGTATTTCAAAGAGTGAGTCGATATGATCATCTTTACTTTCTCCTATTCCAAGAAGTAATCCTGTTGTAAATGGTATATTTAGTTTTCCTGCATTTTCTATGTAATTTAGGCGTTTCTTTGGATCTTTTCCAGGACTGTCTTTGTGTACTATTGTTTTTAGTAGTTTACGATTTGTTGTTTCAAGCATCAGTCCCATTGATGCATTAACTTGTGATAGTTTATATAGATCATCATAGTCTATTATTCCCATGTTTGTATGTGGTAGTATATTGTATTTATTAAGTGTTACCTCACATAGATGGTATAGATAGTCGACCATTGTTTCATATCCATATTCATCTAGTTTTGCTTTTACATAGTTGTTTGTATCTGCATTTTCTCCAAATGTATATAGTGCTTCTGTACAGTTGTATTTTTGTGCTTGAGTTAGTAGATTTTTTGTTTCATCCTCATTCATAAGAATATATGATGCATCCTCTGGTGTTTGTTTAAATGTACAATATCCACAATTATTTTGACATATATGTGTTAAAGGTAGAAATACATTCTTTGAATATGTAATTTCATGGCTTGATCTTTGAATGTTAATTTTTTTAAGTAAATCTAGTATATCAACTATATCATAATCTAGGATCTTTCGTGCTTCATTTTTTGAAATCATAATTAATCACACTAAAATAAGTAAAAATTTAAAATATTAAAAAAAAGTAGTTGAAAATTAAAAAATTAATTAGAGTAGAAATTATATTCTACACCATAATTTTCTCATCATCTGCTGCATCTATATTTACAACCATTGCCTCAACAAACATAGGTCCTACACCTGACTTATCAGACCACATTGCAACAAACACTGCAATATTATCCTTAAGACCAATGATGTAATCTATTGCAAATCCTGTAATTTCAAAGGTATGTTTAAGTCTTTCAATACCACCAATACCATTTGACTGATCAAAAACACCAGTTGTATTTCTAAATACTTGATCTATTTTCTGTGTTATTGTATTTGCACGTTCAGATTCAGCACTAATTTCTTTAAAGTCAATATGTTCAAGTAATTCTTTAAGTTTTGCTTCTCTTGCATCAGCTGCAATTTTATCTCCACAAATACCCTTAATAATCATTGAATCTGAATTATGTACAACAGGTTTTGATCCTCTAAAAGCATTTAAATAATCCATTATTTCTCTTGATATTTCCATTACATGCATCTTTTATCATCCCATATATTCACTTTTAAGCTGTCCAAATGTTGTAATTTTCTCACCAAATGCATTATGCTGGTGTATACTTTCCTGATTTACCTGTTTTATTGTAACTTGTGAGTCACTATCAAGATCAGGATAAACTTCAAGAATTCCAAGTGCCATGTTACGTACACAATCTTCTACAAACACTGGATTTTCATGAGCATTCATTACAACTCTATTTTCATCAGGTCTTTTAAGAATTTCACATACCTGTGAGCTCATTGAATTTTGTATAATTTCAATTAAATCATCAACATTTACTTGTTGATCCTCATTTACCTCAAGGAGTATTGTTCCAATACCACGCTGGTTGTGTGATGCAAATGTAACAGCATCAAGAACTTTCATAAGTGTTTGTTCATCAAGGAATTTTTCTAGTTTTTCTTTTGATGCTTCCTCTACTGATTCTTGTGCACATGGACATACTGTCATTCCAACAACTTCAGCACCAATCATCTTTTTAACTGTTATATTTCCATCATCATCTTTATGTGCTATTGCTTTTGCAATTATCTGTGTTGTTTCCTGTGTATCTTTCTGTGTTACAGGTGACTTTTTATGTATAACATATTCTCCTTTTGCATGAATTTCAGCATTTTTTGCATATTCATGTTTTTGAAGTAGTCTTTTTACAATATTTGCACAGATATTTTCAATATGTGTTTCATTTTCATTTGTAGCTTCCTCAATTACTTCACTTATTGCTTCAGGATTTCTTGACATATGAACTCCTTTTTGTGTTGATGGAAGATCTACAAATGCATCAAATGTTGGAAGTAATACTATTGGACGTTTATTTTCTCCACGTGGAAGTTTTAATAACTTCTTAACTCCTGTTACCCCTACCTTTGTAAGTGATATTGCCACATCTGGATTTTTATCTTGTGTATCTGGAAATTCTGGAACTGTCATTATCTAAATTCTCCCCCAAATTATCTATTCAAATGATATTGTTGATGTATTTAATTCTTCTTTTACAATGTCAAGTACAGTTTGAGTATATGTTTTTATCACTGTTTCTTCATTTAGTAATTGTTTAATGAAGATATCTAATTCTTTTGTATTTCTAAATTTTGCTATTACCATACCATCAAATTGTCCTGTTACACCATATACTGCAAGAATATTATCTTGATATACATCATTTTCAACTAGGAAATCTACTGTTCCACCCTTAATTTCAAGTCCTATAATTGCAGTTAAATTATATCCTAGTTTTTCATGGTTAATTACGGGTACAAATTTTGTTATTATTCCATGTTTTGTAAGTTTATCTACACGATTATGTACTGTACCAACAGAAACTCCAAGTTCTCTTGATATTTTCCTATAAGATTTACGTCCATCATCACTAAGTAGTTCTAGGATTTTTTTATCTAAATCATCCATTTCAAGACCTATAATATCTAAACTTTTAGATTGTGAATATCCATCATTTACCATAATCATGTCCCTTCATATCATTTTTTTATTTTTAAAATTTACATAATATTTTTTTTAATGTTTTTAGAATTTTTTATTCTGTCTTTTTGAAATTACCTATCAAAATTAACTTATCCTTAAAAAAAAGGATGTTATACTTAAGTTATATAAAATCTAGTTAAGTTAAATTAGATTATACTTATATTAATTTATATAGTTTTTGAAAATATATAAAAATTTTTAACTTTTAAATAGATTATTTACAATAATTAAGCTTTTTTATTGAAAAGTTTTATTTAAAAAATAATTCATATAAATATTATAATACTATGAGAAAAATAATATATAACTATATAAATTCTTAAAAAAAAGATACGGTGAAAACTAATGAAATGGTATACAGTATTTATCATCATTATTCTTATAGGAATTGCATTTTTATTTGTAAGTAGTGAGAAATCTGATGATGTTCAGCCATTAGGTCGTCTTGCATTTGTAAAGATTGCAAATCCTGACATGTATCCTAATCATGTTCATTCAAATCTACTTTCTGAATATGCACAAGAACATGGATCTAAATGTGCTATAGTTCTTCATTATGCTGGAAGCTCAAATTATAGGAATTTCATGAATGGTAATATCTATATTATTGAGATGGCATTTATGGATACAGCAGGTGCACAAGTTAATATTGACTGGAATCAGGTTCTTGACTATGGTCTTAATGGTGTTCCTGATGATAAATGGAATTATAAGGTTGATGGAGAAATCTATGACAACTTTGATGATGCATGGGCACGAGTACTTGAAATGGCAAAAGAACGTGGACAGGAAGGTCCTATTCCTATGGTATGGCATGGAACAGTACGTCAAGGAAGTGTATTTATAAATCCGGGTTGTGGATTCCCATTATACTACCAGGTATGTTGTAAAGAATTTGGACACTTAGGTGGAATTATGCATGCTGCAACAGGATCAATATTCCCATACTTTAATAATCCATACCGTGCATATGAAATTGAACATGCACCAGAATTACAATACTACTACACACATAACATGTTAAACTATGAATAAAATCTTTCTATGTATGGACAAAAGAACTTTAACCTCCAAAATTTTTTTTTATTTTTATTTTTTTATAGAATATTAAATTAGCAATTATACACCTAAAAAGAGAATTTATTATACTATTTTTATAATTTTATTAAAAAAAAGAGAGAATTTAAAAAAAAGTGGAAGAAGGTGAGATGTAAAATTTAATTTCTAATTTTCAGATCCGAGTTTTTCTTCTTTAATATCTTTAATTAACTGCTTAAGTTCATCAAGTGGCATATCTGTACGCATACCTGTTAATTTAAAGTGTGTTCTTGATATGAAATATCCACGATTTGCAATTTCATCCATTACATCATTAATTTTTGGTGAACTGATCTTTAACTTCTTACATATTTTATGGATATCATAGAAACTTACAGGACCTTCTGCTTCATCATAACATTGACCTAGTAATTTAAGTACTTCATCTTTCTTATTTAATTTCAACTCAACGAGTGAATCCATTGTTCTTTTAATAAAGTCTTTATCCCATATACTTCCAAGCCATAGAGGACCTGCAATGTCGTATTTTTCACCACATTCAGGACAGCATTCTGGAAGATGAGGTGCATACCCATAACTATATTCACGATGTAGACAGTTAGGACAATGTGCAATAAATCCAATATTATCTAGTGATTCATTAGTTTTTTTAGATCCACGTTTTACAATACCATATACTCTCATGTAATGTTCTGTACTGTGTGAAAATAATACTTCCATGTACTTCTGATTAACTGCAAGATTACGTGCAATTGATGCAATAAGTATTCTTATACCATTTTCATGGCAGTACTCTGTTTTCTGGGGTTGTGCTCCATATTTTCTAAAACATGGATCATGATATGTTCCACAAAGTGCTGATGTATCAGTTGCACTTATACAAATAAGTCCACCAGGTCTTATATTTGCAGCTGTTGATTGTAGAAACATTGAAGGAGTTCCAAATGGGTCAATATCCACAACATCAAAAAGTCCCTTATTTGATTGAAGCATAATATTTGCATCGTTTTTTTCAACAGTAACATTATCAAGACCATTAAGTTTCATGTTATCTTGTGCAATTTTAACAGCACATGGATTTACATCACCCACTGTTACTTCTTCAACTCCTGGAATTTCCTTACTATAACGTGCTCCTCTTATTCCTGTTCCACCAAATGCATCAAATATCTTAATGTCATGGTCAATATCACGTCTGTACTGATTTATTATTGAAACTGATATGTCACGATTTAATTCCATTACTGGATTATAAAATACTGGTGCTTTTGCTGATACTTTCTCAAAATCTGGTACTTCTATTTTTACTAATCCTTCTTCTATATAATGTGTATCCATAAAATATTACATCTCCCATTAAAAATATAAATTTATAATAAAAAATTCAGATAATCTTTTGAATTCTTATTATCCCATTTAAGTTTTTTTTTCTTACTATTATATCTTTAAAGATAAATTATTAAATTTTATTTAAATAATAGTGTAAAAATGATTTCATAAAGTTTCCATAAAAATTAAAAACTTAATTAGATCTTAAAACAAAATATATATTATTTAATATAAACTAAAATTAATATAAATATTTTAAAAATAAATACTAATTATCTTAATTTTACAAAAATAACTATAAGATATAGAAAAAATATTTATTTATTATATATATTATATATTATAAAGATATGAAAAAAAAGGAAGTCCCAAAAAAAGAAAAGTTGTAGGATGGATTTTTCCATATTAATTGTTTTATGAGGAAAATTTTATGATAAATATCGCAAAACCAATAATAACAGATGAGGAAATAGAAGCAGTTACTGAAGTATTAAAATCTGGAATGCTTGCACAAGGAAAAAAAGTTGAACAATTCCAGAAAGAATTTGCACAATATACACAATCAAAATATGGTGTAGCAACAAGTTCAGGAACTACTGCACTCCACACAGCATTAGTTGCTGCAGATATTGGTCCTGGTGATGAGGTAATAACAACACCATTTACATTTGCAGCTACTGCAAATTCAGTATTATATTCAGGAGCAAAACCAGTATTTGCTGATATTGATCCTAAAACATTTAACTTAGATGCAGCATCAGTTGAAGAAAAAATTACAGATAAAACAAAAGCAATACTACCTGTACATCTTTATGGTCAACCTGCTGATATGGATGCAATTTGTGAAGTTGCACAAAAACATGATCTTAAAATTATAGAAGATGCTGCACAAGCACATGGTGCTGTATATAAAGGTAAAAAAATTGGAAGTATTGGAGATCTTGGATGTTTCAGTTTCTATCCTACTAAAAACATAACCACTGGTGAAGGTGGAATGGTTACAACAAACAATGAAGAACTTGCAGAAAAAGCAGGTATGGTACGTGCACATGGTGAAAGTCAAAGATATGAACATGAAATTCTTGGATATAACTATCGTATGACTGATATTGCAGCAAGTATTGGTCTTACACAACTTAAACATATCGATGAATTTAATGCAAAAAGAAATGAAAATGCAGAATACCTAACACAACATCTCCAAGAAATTGATGGTGTAACACCTCCATATGTTGCAGATGATGTAACACACGTATTCCACCAGTACACAATTCGTGTTGCAAAAAGAGATGAATTTAAAGACTTCCTAAATGAAAATGGAATTGGAACAGGAGTACATTATCCTATTGTATTATACAAACAACCATACTACCAAGCACAAAATATTACAGGAAACTGTCCTGAAGCTGAAAGTGCTGCTAGTGAAGTATTATCAATACCTGTACATCCATCATTAACACAGGATGATCTTGATACAATTATTGATGTAATTAAACAAGCATCAGATAAAATATTATAAAGGATTAGAAAATTTGGTTGTAATATTTTTTTACTAACCTCCCAAACCTATTTTTTTACCTCTTTATCTTTTTTTAGAAAGAAATTAGAGAATTTTATTTTTTTTATAGAATTTATTTTTTGGGGAATTAATTAATTATGAAGATTGAAAAAAGTGAATTTAATAGTTATGTTAAGGAAAATGTTTTCACAACACTTAGTGATTATAATCTAATTGAGGAAAATGATAAGATTATGATAGGTGTATCTGGTGGAAAAGATAGTATTCTTACACTACACATGTTATATGAATATCAGCAGTATGTAGATTTTGACTTTTCTCTTGAAGCTGTATGTATTGATGAGGGTATTAGTGGATATCGTAGTGATGGAATAAAGTCTGCACATGATAATTGTCGTAAACTTAAAATACCACTTTATGTTCATTCATTTAAGGATCAGTGGAACTATTCTCTTGATGAAATTAGTGGAATTTATAAAAGTAGCTGTATGCCCTGTGGAATTTATAGACGTTATCTTCTAAATAAGATTTCAGATGACCATAACTGTGATAAGATTGCAACAGGACATAATATGGACGATGAAATTCAGTCATTTCTTATGAGTTTTTGTCGTAATGATCAAAATAAGTTTCCAAAGTTTGGTCCACGTCTTGCAAGAATACATGAAAGTATGACGCCAAGAATTAAGCCTCTCTGGCAGCTTCCTGAAAAAGATGTTGGTATTTGGTGTGTTATTAATGATATTGAAATTCATGACATGGAATGTCCATATTCAACTACATCACAAAGATCTGATGTAAAACTTCTTCTTAACATGCTTGAAGAAGAAAATAATGGTATTAAAAAGCGTATATTTGAATCATTTAAAAAAACATTTAATATAAAACAAGATCCATCAGGTGTTAATCTTCAAAGGTGTGAACTTTGCAATCAGCCTACAGCTCAAAGTCCATGTAATGCATGTAAGATAACAGGTGAAATAAGTAGGATAAAAAATAGTATGAAAGATGAGTAAATTTATAGCTCATCTGCTGTTTTAAAACAGACACCACCATATATTTCCTCTTGCATATCTTGTACTGCTTCTGTTGCAAGTTGTGCTGTGTCTGCAATTTTTAGTATTCGTCTTTTTTTAACATCAAGTGTCTTTCCACATGTACATTTTTTTGTTTTTGTTGTATCTTTTGAATATAATACTCGTCCACAATTACATCTATATATTAGATATGACATGATTTAATCAACTCCCCACATATTATATTATTACTTACTTATTTTTTTATATTCCTAATATTGCATGTAGATATGGCATTAGTACATCATTTACAGATAATAGGAATCCTATTGTTGTTCCAATGTTTGTTCCAAGAACTACTATTATTACACGAAATAGCTTATTTTGCCATAATTCTTTGAATGATTCACAACTTGGAAATGCTGTTAAATCATGCATTGATACATGTCTTAGTTTTCCTTCAGCTATTCCTGAAAACCATCCAGCTGCAAGAAGTGGATGAAGTACTGTTATTGGTGCAGCAATTAGTCCTACTAGTGCTGATTGTATCTTTGATCCTGATAGTATTGATCCAAGAAATGCTCCTCCTCCTGCAAATATTAGGTAATTTATAATTCCTCCTTGTATATTTACACCATTTATATATGCTCCAATGAATAATAGAACAAATATTATTGGAATTAATGCTAGTATTATCTGTGTTATTGAATATTTAGACTCTTTAACATGGTCTATCTCTGCAATGGGGGGTATCGTCTCCGGATTTTCAAGATACTCCTTTATTCCACTTTTATGTCCTGCACCTACTACTGCTACTACATTTTTATCTTCAAGACTTTTAAGATAGTATGCCATGTATGCATCACGTTCATGTACAAGTGCATTATATCCTCCTGGTGTTGCTTCTTTGAAGTATCCCATTGCCTCTTGTATCATATCATCTTGTTTTAATTCCTCAATTTCTTCTCTGAATTCTTCTTCATCTGCATCATCCATGATAAAGAGTGATTTTAGAATTTCCCATCCAAATGATATTTTTTCACGAAATGTCATTGCATTGATTGTGCGCTTTAGTGTTGTTTGAAGTCCACGATCAATTAGTGCAACATCTGCATTTACTTCTTTTGCTATTTCTATTGCTTCCATCATTTCAGATCCAGGCTTTACTCCTACTTCTTCTCCCATTTTTGCCTGCATATGTGAAAGTAGTGCTGTTACTATTGTTACAATTAGATTTGATGATTTTAATGTTTCTTTAAGATTAAATTCAGCTTCACGTTGCACTCCATTTTTCTGATCCATAAGTGATCTGTATCTTGCAAAATCTAATTCTATTGCCACTATTTCTGGTCTTTTTTCATGAATTATTTCTCTTACTGATTTTACACTTTCATCTGATATGTGTGCTGTTGGTATAATTTCAAGTGATGGTTCAGATATTGGTATGATTTCATCAGGTTGTTGTTCTAGTTGTTCTGCTGTTATTTCACTCTCTTGTATGTCTGGTTGTGGTTTTTGAAAATGAATTATTGGTGGCTTGTTAAATATCATTTGTGATTTTACATCTTCATTGTTTATATTTTCATCTGTCATTGTTATCACACATAAAATGCTATATTTTTATATTATATTTTTTTTATGATTTTCCCATTTATTTGATTGTTGAGAAGAATTTAATTTTATAAAAAAAAATTCTACCACTTTTATAATAAATATTATTTTATCAATTAAATAATATAATCATAAGTATAATAATATAGATATTATAATATAATAGATTTTAATTATTTTATTAAAATATAGAAAAATTTGAGATAGGATTTAATATGAAGATACTTACAACACCAATGTGTGATGATGTACTTAAGATTGCAGGAATTAGAGATTATAGGGTGGTTTTACCCTCTGAAATTAATGATGCAGATGGTGATGTTATAATTACATTATCTGAAACTGAAGTTAATATTGATAAGATTCCTATTAAATTAAATTCATATAAACAACTTCTTGATAGTATTATGATGTTATGTGAACGTTTTAATACTAACTTTGATTGTGAAAAGATTGAATATATTAAAAACTTAATTAATCAAAATAATGAAAAAAAAGATAAAAGGAAAGATATTAAAGTTAAAGTATATGCAAACTTTTTAAAAGACACATTAGTTGATATGGGTTTTAATGTTGTTGATGAAGATTATGACTATATTGTAGTGGCTGATTATATGGATGTTGAAATAGAAGATGATATGATTGTTGTCTCATCACATAAAAATGTGTCTAGAAATATTATTGATCGTTTAAATGAAAGATATGAATTATTGGAGAATAAATTATGTATGCAACAATGACTTATACAGGCGGAGTTCATAAACATTATGAAATGGAAGAGTTAATTGAAGATTTAGGTGGCTTTATTCTTCAGAAAAACCAAGCACAAGTAGATATTAGTATTACTATTGCTGTACCTGAAGAAGATGTAGATAAAATTCAACAAAAAGCTAAAGAATTACTAGGTGATGTTGAAATTTCACCTCTTGCAAGTACTGAAATTGCAGTTGTTTCACCAACACTTGCACATCAACACCTTCCTCATGCAGCATGTGATATTGCAGAATATCTAAGACGTTATGGTACAAAAACAAATATGATTGGTCTTGCTCGTGGTGCAGGTAAAGGTATTTCACAGATAAGTAAAAAAGAAAAAGATCTTATTGAAGAACATGACCTTGCTGTATTTTCACTTGGAAGTTTTGAAGATTGTATTCGTAAGAAAAAATTCTTATTTGAAGATATTGATATTCCTGTTATTGTAACTGGTAGTCCTGAGCTTACAGCTGAAGAACTTAATACTAATGCTTATGTTACAGGATTTGGAAGAATTCCTCGTCGTCTTAAACGTGGAGAAAATATTAGAGCATTAAGAAAACTTGCATCTACTGCTGAAGATTTAATTAAAGATCAGAGAAAATCAATAGAGGAAGATCCACTTATAATATCTCCTGTTATTGTTAAAATTATTCTTGAACGTGAAATTCCTGAAATTGCAGATAGCATATCTCCTATGCCTATTGTAAGTCAGCTTGATGGTCTTAGAATTAAGCTTCCATACGATGAATATCATGAAAAAATTGCTGATGTTGAAGTTGAAGGATATCGTCTTGGTGATATATCAGAAATTAAAAGATCTAAGATGTATAATAATATACTTCTTAAGATTCTCCCTGAAAGTTCAATAATATAAACTTCATTCTTTTTTTATTTTTTTTCTAGTTTTAATGTTTTAGTGTTGTAAATTATTTAATATTATTTTATTAAGATATGCTGATTTTCTAGAATTTTATATGTTTTATTTTTAAAAAATATAGTTTACTTTATAAGTTACTAAAATTAAAAATTATATATGTACATTAAAAATAATGACAAATTATTATAACTAAATTTTTTTTATTCTATTAATTATGGGAATGTGAGAGGATTTTATTCAAGTTCCCTTATTTTTGGTAATAGAAAGAAAATATTGACTTATAGGAGTAAATATAATGGCACATGAACATGGAGCTAATTTATCTGAAGAAGATAAAAAAGCTATTATGGAACAAAATATCAATATTACTCGTAGCTTATCTAATATTAAATATAAGATTGCTGTTATGAGTGGTAAAGGTGGAGTAGGAAAATCAACAGTTGCTGTTAACTTAGCTGAAGCATTTAATGCTATGGGATTTAAAACTGCACTATTTGATGTAGATATTCACGGACCTAATGTTCCTAAAATGTTAGGAGTTGAAGATAAAAAATTAGATGTTAAAGGTAATAAACTCATCCCTGTTACAACAGACAATGGTATAGATGTTGCTTCAATGGCATTTTTAATTGATAGTAATGCATCACCTATCATATGGAGAGGACCTCAAAAAACAGGAGCTATTAAACAGTTAATTTCAGATGTTGCATGGAGTAACATTGATGTTATGATCTTTGATAACCCACCTGGAACTGGTGATGAACCTTTAACAGTTCTTCAGATGATTCCAAATCTTGATGCTGCAGTTATGGTTACAACACCAAGTTCTGTATCTGAAGAAGATGTTCTTAAATGTGTATCAATGACAAGAATGATGCATGTTGAAAATATTGGTCTTGTTGAAAATATGGCATACTTTGAATGTCCTGATTGTGGTAAAAAAGTTAACTTATTTGGTGAACAAAAAGGTGCAAAATTTGCAGAAGCAATGGATTTAGACTTCCTTGGAGAACTTCCATTTAGAAGTGCTGTATCTGAAGCTGCAGATATTGATGAAACACCTATTGTTAAATCAGACCCTGAATGTGAAGCTGCACAGGAATTTATGAAAATTGCACAAGAAATTAAAGAAAAATACATGGATGAATAGATTTTCATCTACCATATTCTTTTTTTTACATCATCACCACAGATAATATTTTTATCTATAAGGACTTGTTTTGTATTTTTTTGTTAGATGTATTTATTTTAAAGTCAATAAACTAACTATGAAACTTTTAATAACATAAAGTTATATAAATATAAGCTTATTATATATTAATTATAAAATAAAAATATATTAAAACAGAAAATAAAAATAAAATTGTATAAAAAAAAACATAGGTAATAATTTAAATAAAAAAAATTATATGAAAGAAGTTATTATTAATTAAGTTATGAAAAAGAAAAATTACAAAAAATAAATTATTACTATTATTATTCAATTAAATTAAATCTAACTAAATTCAACCACAAAAAATAATTGAGGTATAAAATTATGAATCAATCAAATGAAAACATGGTAGGAACAACAACAGTTGGACTTGTATGTCAAGATGGTGTTGTACTAGCAACAGAAACAAGAGCAACAATGGGAGCATTAATTGCAAATAAAGCAGTAAACAAATTATACCAATTAGATGATAAAGTTGGAGCAACAATTGCAGGAACAGTATCACATGCACAAACACTTATGGATGTACTACAAGCAGAAATTGCATTATACAAACTTAAAAATGAAAAAGATATGTCAATGGAAGCAATAGCAGTACTTACAAGTAACATCCTTAAATCTAATGCATATGGAGTACAACTCATACTTACAGGTGTAGATAAAAAAGGACCAAAACTCTATGGACTTGACCCTAGTGGAAGTTACATTGATGATGATTACACATCAACAGGATCTGGATCACCATTTGCATATGGGGTACTTGAAAACAAATACAGAAAAGATTTAACAACAGATGAAGGAAGACTTGTTGCACTAGAAGCTATCAGTGCTGCAAAACAACGTGATGTATACTCTGGTAATGGATTCAGACTTGCAACAATTACAGATGAAGGAATGAAAACATATACAAATGAAGAAATTGAAGAACTTGTAGCACAACTATAGGTTAATTTAAAATTAATTTAATATTCTTTTCATCTTTTCTTTTTTTAAAACCCAATTTTTAATATAAAAATATAAAAAATATATATAAGATAAAATAAAACTATTATATAATTATTTTTTAAGATGTTACTTTTTTTTAAAACATTTAAGATTTTTTATTTTTTATAGTCTAATCAAGGTATTTAAAAAAAATAATGGAAAAAAATAACAATAGAAGAAGAAATATTTTTTCTTCCAAAAAAAATCATAATAGTTTGCTTATTTTATAAAAACAATTCAAAAAAAGATTTCATAGTTTTAAAAAATTGTAATAGATGAATAAATTATGTTAATTCATACTTATATTTAACCTAAATTCTAGGTATATGATATTAAAACAATTCTACTTATCTGTGAATTAACACTACATGATATTAAGTAATAATCAAAAGAAGAAAATTAACCCCTTAAAAATATAGATTTAAATGATTATTAATTTTTTTTATATAAAATTCTAATATGATATTCTAAAGGAAATGGTAAAATAATATAAAACTTTTTTTTATAAAACTTAATAAGAAAAATCCTAAACAATCACATAAAAAAAATATAGAGAGTGATAAGTTATGACAATGATTGAGGAGATTACAGAAAAAATTACAGAAAAGTTACCTGAAAAAGTAAAACTTGCAAAAGTTGAATTTGAAGGTCCTGAAGTTGTAATATATACTAAAAATCCGGAAATTATAAAAGATAATGGAAATCTAATTCGTGAACTTGCAAAAGATACAAGAAAACGTATAATTATCAGATCTGATAAATCTGTACTTTCACCACCAACTGAGACAATTGAAAAAATTGAGGAAATTGTACCATCAGATGCTGAAATTACAGATATTGCATTTGATGAGGTAACATGTGAAGTTATTATTGAATCTAAAAAACCAGGACTTGTTATTGGTAAATATGGTGCAACATCACGTGAAATTGTAAAACAGACAGGATGGGCTCCAAAGATTCTAAGAACACCTCCAATTACATCTGAAACAATACGTAAAATCAGACTTGCATTAAAGAAAAATAGTAAAGAAAGAAAAGCTTTCCTTCAAAGAATTGGTAAAAGAATTCACAGAGAAGCTAAATTTGACAATGACTGGGTAAGACTCACATCACTTGGTGGATTTAGAGAAGTAGGAAGATCATGTCTATTTTTACAAACACCAAATAGTAAAGTATTACTTGATTGTGGTGTAAATGTAGCTGGAGTTGATGAAAAAACAGCATTCCCATTCCTTAATGTGCCAGAATTTAATCTTAATGATCTTGACGCTGTTATCTTAACACATGCACACCTTGACCATTCAGGATTTATACCATACCTCTACCATTATGGATATGATGGACCTGTATATTGTACAACACCAACACGTGATGTAACAACACTTCTTCAACAGGATCATCTTGATATATCACACAGAGAAAACAATCCACTACCATTTAATATAAAAGATGTGAAAGAAGCATTAACTAAAACAATTACTCTTGACTATGGTGAAGTAACAGATATATCACCAGATATAAGACTTACACTTCACAATGCAGGACACATTGTAGGATCTGCTATGGCACACCTTCACATTGGTGATGGAAAACATAACTTTGTATATACAGGTGACTTTAAAAATGAAAAAAGCAGACTTCTTGAACAGTCTGTGTCAAGATTCCCACGTATAGAATCAATGGTTATGGAAAGTACATATGGTGGACATGAAGATAACACACCAACACGTAATACAGCTGAAAAAGAATTAATTAAAAACATCTACTCAACACTTAATGGTGGTGGAAAAGTATTAATTCCTGTATTTGCTGTAGGTCGTGCACAGGAAATAATGATTGTACTTGAAGAATACATAAATCATGGAATACTTAAAGATGTTCCTGTATATATTGATGGAATGATATGGGAAGCAACAGCAATACACACAGCACACCCTGAATTTTTAAGTAAAGATCTTAGAGATCAAATATTCCATGTGGGTAAAAATCCATTTACATCTGAGGTATTTAAGAAAGTTACAAACAATGAACAAAGAGCAAAACTTATTGCAAGTAAAGAGCCATGTATCATACTTTCAACATCAGGTATGCTTACTGGTGGAAACTCTGTTGAATACTTCAAAGCATTATGTGAAGATGAGAAAAATGAAATTATCTTTGTAGGATATCAGTCTGAGGGATCTCTTGGACGTCGTATCCAGAAAGGATTTGATGAAATACCACTTGAACATGAAGGTGTTACAAAATTATTCCATGTAAATCTTAAAGTTGTAACAGTAGATGGATTTGGTGGACACAGTGATCGTAAACAATTAATGGAATATGTACGTAAACTATCCCCTAAACCTGATAAAATCCTTGTATGCCACGGAGATGCATATAAAGCATTAGATCTTGCAAGTAGTATTTACAGATCTTACAAAATTGAAACTAAAACTCCGATGAATCTTGAAACAACAAGATTACAATAAATTTAAAAAATAAAAAAAAGATATATTAATAATAGTTTTAACTTTAATTTGTTGAAATTATCATAAAGTTATTAAAAAATAAATTGAATTTGGTGAATAAATATGGTTACATATTCTGAAGCAGGTGTAGATATATCACTTGAAGAGCAAACAGTATCAGCACTAACAGGTGAATTATCAGAAACATTAAATTATAGAAATATTATAAAAAACAAAGGACACTTCGCAGCTCTTGTTGACTTTGGTGAAAAAGCAATAGCAATGAGTACTGATGGTGTTGGAAGTAAAATATTAATTTCAAAATTAATGGAAAAATACGATACAGTAGGTATTGACTGTATTGCAATGGTAGTTAACGACATATTATGTGTTGGTGCAGAACCTATTGCTATGGTTGACTATCTTGCTGTTGAAAAACCAGAACCTGAAGTTGCAGTAGAAATTGCAAAAGGATTAAAAGAAGGATGTAAACAAGCAAAAATCGCAATGATTGGTGGAGAAACAGCATCCCTTCCTAAAATTATTAAAGACTTTGACCTTGCAGGTACAGGTATTGGAGAAGTTGCAAAAGAAGACATTATCACAGGATCTGAAATTAAAGATGGAGATGTAATAATTGGTATTGCAAGTAGTGGAGTTCACAGTAATGGATTAACTCTTGCAAGAAAAGCATTACTTGACATTTCAGGCTTTGATGTAAATGATAAACTTCCAGCAGATCCAAGTATAACTGTTGGTGAAGCATTACTTGAACCTACAATAATCTATGTAGATCCTATTATGGAACTATTAAATAGTGATGTTGAAGTTCATGGACTTGGTCACATTACAGGTGGAGGATTCAGTAACCTTAAAAGATTAAATAAAGGCATGACATACATCATTGATGATCTTCCAGAAATATTACCAGTATTTAAACAAATACAAGAAGCTGGTATTGAAGATAAAGAAATGTATCATGTATTTAACATGGGAATAGGATTTGCTGTAATACTTGATGAGAAATATGCTCAACAAGCAGTTGACATACTAAGCAAATACCATGATGCATCCATTATTGGAAGAATTAAAGAAGATGAAGACAACCGTGTTTTAATAACAACACATGATAACAAACAAATTGAATTATAAATTTTTATAAACAATTAACTTAGAGGTGGATACTTTGAAAATAAGTATTGATAATGAAACAAAACTAATTGAAACAATGCTTGAAGCATACGGCGTAGAATCTAAAGAAGCTAAAATCGTTGCTGAAGTTGTTGTAGATGGAGATCTTAAAGGATTTTCAACACATGGACTTGGAAGATTCCCACAATATATTAAAAGTATTAAAGCAGGAACAATAAAAACTGATGGTGACTATGAAATAGAAAAAGAATCAGCATCATCTGCTATGATTAATGGTAATCATAAATTTGGACACTATGTTACTGTAAAAGCTATGGATCTTGCAGTTAAAAAAGCTTCAGAAACAGGTGTTGGAATTGTAGGTATACATGACAGTAACCATTATGGTATTGCAGGTTACTATGCAGATCTTGCATCAATTCAAGACATGATTGGTATTGTAATATCAAATACTGAACCTGCAATGGCAGCATTTGGTGGTAAAAAAGCATTACTAGGTACAAACCCTATTACAATCAGTATTCCATCTGATGATATAGACAACTACATCTGTCTTGATATGGCAACAAGTATCACAGCACGTGGAAAACTTCTTGAATCAAAACGTAAAGGCGAACCAATACCTGAAGGTATGGCTCTTGATAAAGATGGAAATCCTACAACAGATCCTGCAGAAGGACTTGAAGGTTCAATCTTACCATTTGGTGGATTTAAAGGATATGGTCTTGCATTTATGTTTGAACTTCTAGCAGGACCTCTAGTATCAGCAGCATGTGGAGAAAAAGTAGAAGGTACAGCAACTCCAGATGTAATGTGTACAAAAGGTGACCTTTTAATTGTAATTAACCCTGAATTCTTTGGTGGATCAATGCAATTTAAATTCTATGTTGATCAATTTGTACGTGAAATAAGAGAAGAAAATGGTGTTATTCCTGGAGATCGTGAAGTACAAAACATATCAACAAACTATGAAAATGGTATAGAAGTTGATGAAGCACTCTATGAACAATTAACTGAAATGGCACAAGAAAAAGGATTAGATATTACATCATACTTTGATGAATAAGCACTTGTACTTATTTTCAAAAAAAATGAAACTCTCCTCCCCACAAATTCACCTCCCAACTTATCACTTTCAATTTTGAAAGTTTTTGAAATATATTTTTTTTTATAAGGGAATTTTAATTTTGATGAAATAATTATTAAATTTTTATATTATATAACTTTGTTAAATAATTAATATAACATGAAAAAATAACTTTAATAAAAAAATTAACATGAAAAAAAAGAAATAATACTTATTAAATTTAATTTTTATAGAAAAATAATTTTTTAGGTGGTAATGTATAATATGGATAGTACTGATGTAATATATCAAGGATTAAAAGATGCTGGAATTAACTTCATTGTAAGTGTTCCATGTGCTAATCTTAAGAAACTTCTTGAATTAATAGATGAAGATGATGAAATTAAACATGTTCCTGTAACACGTGAGGAGGAAGGATTTGGAATTTGTGCTGGTGCATATATGGGTGGTATGAAACCTGCAATTTTAATGCAAAATTCTGGTCTTGGAAACAGTGTTAATGTACTTGCATCTCTTATGAAACTTTATAATTTTCCTATACTTATGATTATAAGTCATAGAGGTACAATTGGTGAGGCTGTATATGGACAAATTCCTATGAGTAAAGCTACAGCTAAGGTTCTTGATAGTCTAGATATTAGTTATCAAACTGTAGATGAACCATGTGATGCTCAAAGTATTGTTAAAAAGACATGGGATATAGCTCAAATATCTGAAGAACCTCAAGCATTACTTTTTGAAATTAGTTATTGGAGTAAGGATGTGATTTAAGATGCAACGTTATGATGCTATAAAAAAGATTGTTGAAACTGTTGATGATGAATTTATAGTTTCAAATATTGGTTTTCCATCACGTGAATTATTTGGAATAAAAGATAGAAAACAGACATTTTACATGTCAGGTTCTATGGGTATGGCTACACCTATTGGTCTTGGTGTTGCTCTAGCTTTAGAGGAAAATGATGATGATCGTAAGGTTATTGTTATTGATGGTGATGGTTCTCTTCTTATGAATTTTGGTGAACTTGTTACTGTTTTTTCACAAGATCCATCAAATCTCATAATTGCATTAATTGACAATGAAGCATATGGGTCTACAGGTTCTCAGAAAACATATGCATCCAACATAAACCTATCTTCTATTGCAGAAAGTATTGGATTTAATGAAGTATACTATATTGATGCAAGAAATTCAACAGATGATATTGATATGACTAATTATATTGATAAAAAAGGACCAGTATTCATACATATAAAAGTTGAACCAGGAAATAGTAAAGCACCAATTATAGATCTTACACCATCACAAATAAAAAATAGATTTATGGATGAAATCAAAAAACAATAACCACCCCTTCTTATTTATCTTCTCTTTTTTTACTTTTTTTATAAAAAATTAAATTAAAAAATCTAAATTAAAATCAAAAAAAATAGTTTTAGATAAAATTGTTATAAAAAAAATAGAAAATAAATCATTAAAAATAATTAAAATTTACAATAAGAATAAATGCTCCGACCGGGATTCGAACCCGAGTCTTCGGCTCGAAAGGCCGAAATGATTGGCCGGACTACACTATCGGAGCA